>NZ_JAMYPY010000010.1:0-236650 GCF_040320605.1 Mesorhizobium sp. M0659 | reverse complement strand
CAGGAGTTGGGTGTCTCTCCCCCTTGAGCGACGGGCGCCCGCTGCTGTGGCGCGCAACCCGCCAGATCGTCGCCTCTCTGATCGCGACCATCTTTCCTCAACCTTCCTTGGCGGCCCTGCGCCAAAAACTCCATGCCTTGCGATATCGCTGGCGCGAACCACCACGAAAGCGCAAGTTTCAGTCCATGCCAAAGCTATCTTAGCGCCTATGCCCTCAAGGGGGGAGATCGGATGTCGCAACGGCTTTCGTCAATTTTCAGCGCCGAAAGAAAAGCGCCGCCAGCGAAGCTGCCAATCTCCCCCCTTGAGGGGGAGATGCCCGGCAGGGCAGAGGGGGGTGCCTTGCACCCACGTGGCTAGTTATCCACCCGACCAAACGCCGGCACGTTGCCGATGAGGGTGTGCTTGTCCTTGCCACAGGCGAAACTCTTCGCCTTTTCGTCGGCCAGCTTGCGCGCCTGGTCATTGGCCTGCCGGTTGCCGGTGGCCAGCACGAGGCCGATGGTGCAGCCGTCGCGGGCTTCCATCTGGGCGACCTTGGCGACGAGCAGCACTTCGGTCGGCTTGTTCTCGTCCTCGGGATTGCTGATCGAGCGGCGGTGGATGACGGCAAAGGGAACGGCAACGTCGCCCTTGGTCTCGATGCGCCACTCGACCTTGGCGCCGGACGAGTTGAAGCCGGAAAAGCTCTCCCAGACCGAGGTCATGTCGCCGCCGGGCGGAAATCCGTAGAACAGCGATTCACGGGCGTCGTCATAGGCGATCAGCACGGGATAGCCACGATAGCCGGAGCAGGCGAGTTCGGCCCATTCGCCGTCGCCTTCCTGCGCCTGCGCATAGGTGACGCAGTCCTTTTGCGAGTCGAGGTCGGTGTAGACGCTTGATATGCCGTCGGCATGGGCGGTTTGGGATAGGGCGGCGAGGGCGAATGGAACAAGCAGCAGGGTTCGCATGCGGACGTCTCCCGTGAAGTTCGCCCCAGCCTATCGCCAAATCTGCGGCCGGCCTAGCGTGCCAATCTCAACGTTGGCGCCGCCCAAATCGCCCTGCCGGGCAATTCTCCCCCTGAACGGGAGAAAGTGGCCGACTGCGCCGCTGGCGACAACCTTGCAACGCTGGCAATTGGCGAAATCGTGATGAGAGCGTTCCTCGCCCCATTTCCGGGAAAGGATGCCGGCAGGTGAGGGGCGGCGCCAACGTTCGAAATGTTATTTCTTCAAGCTCGCCTCGATCAGCAGGTCGGCGTTGTGGGCGACCGCTGCCGCCGGGCCTCCGAGGCCGAAGAGCTGGCCACTGATATAGGCGCCTTCGATCAACAGCAGCAGGCCGTCGCCGAGCGTGTCAGGGTCTTTAGCGCCCATCGCTGCGGCCATGGCGCGCAGGCGGTGGCGCAACTCCTGCTTGTTGGCCTCGCTGACGACACGCGCCGGATGGCCATGTTCGGGATATTCCACCGCCGCGTTGGTCATGCCGCAGCCGCGATAGTCCGGCCTTTGCGTGCGCTTGCCGACGCGAGTCAGAAAAGCCCTGAGCTGTGCCCGCGGGTCGCCGGGATGGGCAGCCACGGCTTCGTCGAAACGCTCCCAATACTCACGGTCATATTGCCTGAGATAGGAAGCGGCGAGCTCGTCCTTGGAGGGAAAGCTGCGGTAGAGGCTGGGCTTGGTGACGCCGGCGCGCTTGACGATCTCGTCGACGCCGATCGCCCGAATGCCGCGGCGGTAGAACAGGTCGTAGGCCACGTCGAGGATTTTCTTGGCAGCCTTGGGCGGTGCGGCTGCATGACCGTCCTTGATGGTCAGTTCAATATTTTTGTCCGTTGGCATGGTATGACTCGATTGACGTGTTACCGATCGGTACGTATACATGTCCTCACCCTGCAACGTACCGGTCAGTAACATGATAGCTCAATCCCGTCCCTTTGGCCAGCGCTACGCTTTCGTCGTGGTTGGCGTCATCTTCCTCTGCTTGTTGATCGCGGCCGGGCTTCGTTCCGCACCCTCGGTGATGATGCTGCCGTTGGATAAAAGCTTCGGCTGGGGGCGCGATACGGTTTCGATTGCCGCCGCGATCGGCATCTTCCTTTACGGCCTGACCGGGCCGTTTGCCGCCGCGTTGATGGAGCGTATCGGCTTGCGCCGCACGCTGCTTGCCTCGCTTGTGATCATGTCGGGCTCGACCGCGCTCAGCCTGCTGATGACCGAGCCATGGCATCTGTTCCTCACCTGGGGCGTGTTTTCCGGCATCGGCTCCGGCGCGGTCGCCACCGTGCTCGGCGCCACCATCGTCAACCGCTGGTTCAAGACCAATCGCGGCTTGGTGATGGGGCTGATGTCGGCCTCCAGCGCCACCGGCCTCTTGGTGTTCCTGCCGCTGCTGGCATCGCTCGCCCAGTCGGGCGGCTGGCAGCCCGTCGCTACCGCCGTCTCGATCGCCACTGCCTGTCTTCTGCCGCTGGTCTGGCTGTTGGTTCCGGAGCGTCCCGCTTCGATCGGCATGGTGCGCTATGGCGCCGGGGCCGATGACGTGCCGCCGGTGTCGCCGGCATCGCAAGGCAATTTCCTGGCGCATACGCTCAACACGCTGCGCCGCGCTGCCGGCACCCGCGTCTTCTGGTATCTGTTCGCCACCTTCTTCATCTGCGGTTTCACCACCAACGGGCTGGTCGGCACGCATCTGATCTCCTTCTGCGGCGACATGGGCATCCCCGAGGTGCAGGCCGCGGGCCTGTTGTCGCTGATGGGCATTTTCGACCTGATCGGCACGACTTTGTCAGGTTGGCTCACCGACCGTTTCGACCCGCGCAAGCTGCTCGGCGTCTACTACGGCATTCGCGGCCTGGCGCTGATCTATCTGCCCTATTCCGGCTTCTCGGCGACCAGCCTGATCATCTTCGCCGTGCTCTACGGTCTGGACTGGATCGCCACCGTGCCGCCGACGCTCAGGCTCGCCAACGAGGCCTTCGGCGACCGCAGCGGCCCGATCGTGTTCGGCTGGATCGTCGCCGGCCACCAGGTGGGGGCCGCCACCGCCGCTGCCTTCGGCGGCACCATGCGCGAATTGCAGGGCAATTACGAACTGGCCTTCCTGATCGCCGGTTTGACGGCGATCGTGGCTGCGTGTCTGTCGCTGCTGATCAATACGAGCAGGCCGGCTTTCGATCCGGAGCCGCAAGCGGCGTAAGGCGCGGTACTAATCTCCCCCATCAGGGGGGAGATGGCCGCGAAGCGGCCAGAGGGGGGCCGTGCGACCGGACTCAGCCTCTTGCGCATAGGAGGTCGGCGCTCCAAGCGAGGCGACCCCCTTCTGTCGCCTTCGGCGACATCTCCCCCCTCAAGGGCGGAGATCACCTGTCGATTGTTATCAAAGTTTCATCTTCCCGAGATGTGGCTGAAACATTGAAGCTGGAGCTTGCTGGCACCGTTCGAAGCCATCAGGAGACAGCCATGAACAAGATCTCGTTGACCCGCCGCGCTTTCGTCACCTCTGCCAGCGCCGCCGGTCTGCTCGGCGCATCGGGGCTCGCTTTGCCCTATTATTCGCGCGCCAGCCAGCGCCCGGCCTTCACCCATGGCGTCCAGTCCGGCGATGTCGATGCCTCGAGCGGCATGGTGTGGACGCGCACCGACCGGCCTTCGCGCGTCATGTTCGAAGTGTCGTCGACGGAAAACTTCGCCAATGCGACGCGGCTGGCGCCGCTCGATACCTCGCCGGCCAGCGACTTCACGGTCAAGCGCCTGCTCACCGACCTCGCCTCCGACCAGGATATCTTCTACCGGATGACTGCCGCCGACCTGTCGGATATCAACGCCGTTTCCGAACCGATCGTCGGCCGTTTCCGCACAGCACCCGCCTCGAAGCGCGACATAAAATTCGCCTGGTCGGGCGACACGGCCGGCCAGGGCTGGGGAATCGATGAGACCGGCATGAAAACCTACGCCACCATCGCCAGGCACACGCCGGATTTCTTCCTGCATTCCGGCGACACCATCTATGCCGATGGCGCCATGAAGGACGAGGTAGACCTGCCTGGCGGCGGCAAGTGGAAAAACGTCGTCCTGATCGACGGCAAGCGCAAGGTGGCCGAGACGCTGGATGAGTACCGCGACCAGTGGAAATACAACATGATGGACAAAAACGTTCTGGCCTTGAGCGCCATCTGCCCGACCTTCTACCAGTGGGACGATCACGAGGTGCTGAACAACTGGTCGGATTCGAAGAATCTCGGCGCCGACAGCCGCTACACCGAAAAATCCGTCCATGTGCTCGCGGCGCGTGCGGCGCGCGCCTTCCATGAGATGACGACGATCCGCTACGAGCCGTCCGAGCCCGGCCGCGTCTACCGCAAGATCGCGCATGGGCCGCTGCTCGACGTGTTCTTCCTCGACATGCGCTCCTATCGCGGCCCGAACGGCCCCGACATGCAGGAGGACATGACGCCGCAGTCACGCATGCTGGGCGAACAGCAGACGAAATGGCTGAAGCGCGAGCTGACGAATTCCAGGGCGACCTGGAAGATCATTGCCGCCGACATGCCGCTCGGCCTCGTCGTCTGGGACGACGGCGCCAAGAAGGTCGGCGCGGAAGCCATCAGCAATGGCGACAATGGCCTGCCCAAAGGCCGCGAGCTCGAGATCGCCGACCTGTTGCGCTACATCAAGACTGCCGGCATCACCAACACGGTCTGGTTGACCGCCGATGTCCACTACACGGCGGCGCACTATTACAACCCCGACAAGGCGCGGTTCCAGGATTTCAATCCTTTCTGGGAATTCGTCTCGGGCCCGATCCACGCCGGTACCTTCGGTCCCAATGATTTCGACATGACCTTCGGCCCGGAGCTGAAATTCATCAAGGCGCCGACCACCGAACAGGGCCAGAACCTGCCACCCTCGGCCGGCCTGCAGTTCTTTGGCCTGGTGGACATTTCAGGGGCGACAGAGCAGCTGACCGTGCGGCTTATGGATCGCGACGACATCGAGCTTTACAAGGTGACGCTCGATCCGGTGCGGTCGGCGTAAGCCTTTGGGTCGGTGCGAAGGATCGCTATGCCTGGAATGGGCAGCCGTCAGTCCGGGTAGCAAACCGTCGGAATCTTCGGCCACACCGCGCTGTCGCAGCCTGCAACCCGCTGCCTCTGCTTGAAAGAGGCGCTGACCGGGCCGGTGACCACGGGGTCGACGCCATCAGGGGCGTCGGCAAACATCTGCTCGGCCGTCCGGTCGGACGACGAAGCCGGATTGGCTTCCTTCACCGTGGCGGCCGATTGAGCGGCATTGGCCGCCAGCACGGCAGCGAATGCGACCGAAGCGATGAGGGGCCAAAATCGGTTGAGTTTGTCGGTCATGAATTTCGAACTACCCGGGCCCAGAAAGGTTCCCGCCTTGGTTAACAAAACCATCTCACACCGAGATGCTTAAGATTTGATGAGTATTTGGTGGTGCGCCTCCTCTTTCGCAATTGCGAAAAACCCTGTATGAGCCGCGCAACCGAAAGAGGCGGCGCCTTTTGGCCTGCTGCCTGCAACGCTCCCGAGACCACAAAATGAAAATTCGTAATATCGCGATCATCGCGCACGTCGACCATGGAAAAACCACCCTCGTCGACCAATTGCTGCGGCAATCCGGTTCCTTCCGCGACAATCAGCGCGTCGCCGAGCGCGCCATGGATTCCAACGACCTCGAAAAGGAACGCGGCATCACCATCCTGGCCAAGGCGACCTCGGTCGACTGGAAGGACACCCGCATCAACATCGTCGACACGCCCGGCCACGCCGATTTCGGCGGTGAGGTCGAGCGCATCCTGTCGATGGTGGATTCGGCGATCGTGCTGGTCGACGCCGCCGAAGGCCCCATGCCGCAGACCAAGTTCGTCGTCGGCAAGGCGCTCAAGGTCGGCCTGAAGCCGATCGTCGTCATCAACAAGATCGACCGTCCGGACGCCCGCCACGTCGAAGTGGTCAACGAGGTGTTCGACCTGTTTGCAGCGCTTGACGCCACCGACGAGCAGCTCGACTTCCCGATCCTCTACGGTTCTGGCCGCGATGGCTGGGTCTCGGAAAATCCGGAAGGCCCGAAGGACCAGGGCCTGGCGCCGCTGTTCGACCTCGTCATCAAGCATGTGCCGGAGCCGACCGTTCATCCCGGCCCGTTCCGCATGATCGGCACCATCCTGGAAGCCAATCCATTCCTCGGCCGCATCATTACCGGCCGTATCGAGAGCGGCACGCTGAAGTCCAACCAGGCGGTCAAGGTGCTGCACCATGACGGCACCCAGATCGAAACCGGCCGCATCTCCAAAATCCTCGCTTTCCGTGGCCTCGAGCGCCAGCCGATCGAAGAGGCGCAGGCGGGTGACATCGTCGCCATTGCCGGCCTGTCCAAAGGCACCGTCGCCGACACGTTCTGCGACCTGGCGGTGACCGAGGCGTTGCATGCGCAACCGATCGATCCGCCGACCGTGACCATGTCTTTCCTGGTCAATGATTCGCCGCTCGCCGGCACTGAAGGCGACAAGGTGACCAGCCGCGTCATCCGCGACCGCCTTCTGCGAGAAGCCGAAGGCAATGTCGCGCTCAAGATCGAGGAATCGCCCGACAAGGATTCGTTCTTCGTTTCCGGCCGCGGCGAATTGCAGCTGGCCGTGCTGATCGAGACGATGCGCCGCGAAGGCTTTGAAATCGCCGTGTCGCGTCCGCGCGTCGTCATGCAGAAGGGCGAGAACGGTGAATTGCTGGAGCCGGTCGAGGAAGTCGTCATCGACGTCGACGAGGAGCACGCCGGCATCGTCGTGCAGAAGATGTCGGAGCGCAAGGCCGAGATGGTCGAGCTGCGGCCTTCGGGCGGCAACCGTCAGCGCATCGTCTTCCACGCGCCGACGCGCGGACTGATCGGCTACCAGTCGGAACTGTTGACCGACACGCGCGGCACCGCCGTGATGAACCGGCTGTTCCACGCCTACCAGCCCTACAAGGGCGAACTGCCGGGCCGCACCAACGGCGTGCTGATCTCCAACGAACAGGGCGAGGCAGTGGCCTATGCCATGTGGAACCTCGAAGACCGCGGCCCGATGGTCATCGACCCGGGCGTCAAGGTCTATCAGGGCATGATCATCGGCATCCATAGCCGTGACAACGACCTCGAAGTGAACGTGCTGAAGGGCAAGAAGCTGACCAACATCCGCGCCGCCGGCAAGGACGAGGCGGTGAAGCTGACGCCGCCGATCCGCATGACGCTGGAGCGCGCGCTGGCCTGGATCCAGGACGACGAGCTGGTCGAGGTGACGCCGAAGACCATCCGCCTGCGCAAGCTCTATCTCGACCCGAACGAGCGCAAGCGCTTCGAGAAGTCGGCCAAAGTGGTCGGCGCGGCGTAACGGTTTTTGTTTTGGCGAGATGGGGACGACCCAACCCATCGTCTCGCCGAATGGGACAGGCTTCCCACTGGGAGCAGCCTGGCGCCCAGCCAGCCCAGCGGTGTCTCTTCAAAGGACCACAGCGGAAGCTCATAGTGTCATGATATTCTCGTTCCTCTCACTCCTCCGCACGGTATGCTAGCTGTGGGTGGAGGCGAGGAAACGGGTGTGCGAAATGCCGTTCGGGATTTCGTGCGGAGTCTTATGCAAGACGACACGCGGCGAAGGCTCGCAGCCCACAAAAAGCTTGTTGGATTTGGCAACGCGGCACTGCCGGCGATCGAGTATGAGCTGGCAAAGATCGATCTGGGTAAGGTTTCCCATCGCGAAGTTTCAACGGTTGTGGCGGGCCTCGCTACTGCCCTGCACGATATTAACGAAGATGCATCTCGACGATATATTTCGGATTCGCTTGCAGGACCGATAACTCCCCTTATGCGCGCTGCGCTCCGCAGCATCGTTCGCTTTGCGATGGACGACTGGCTGCGGTCTTCAGTTGGCGACATCACTGTTCTGGAGCATGGCAAGCTCGACAGTGGTTTGGAGGCGGCGCGGCACATTGGCCACTGGCTTGCAAATGTACCTGCAGCCGATCTGATTGGCATTTCGCGAATCTATATAATCCCGGAAATCCCCGAACCCGAGTTCGCCGGCACTTACCTCCAGACAGTATCGGTCATCGAGATTGTCTGGCGACGCCCATCCAAACATTGGATTGGCAACGCATTTCGCAGATTCATGATCGAGAAAACGCTCTATCACGAAATAGGCCACCATGCGCTGCAGCATGTCGAAATGGGACAAGACCCCGATCAGGAAAAGCAGGCAGACCGCTACGCATGGCAAATGATGCGCAGGGCACATCCCAATCTATGGATGCTTACTTTTCCTCTGCGGTTCCTTGGCGCGTCTGAACGACGGAAAAATGCCAAGGAGTTGGAAGCCGTATAGGATGCGTTTCGAAAGGTCGGCCAAGGTGGTCGGTGCAGCTTAAGGGCGCGCAATGAGCGACAAACTGGTCACGGCTGCGGTATTCGACAATCGGCCCGAGGCCGCGGTCTGCATATCGATGCTTCAAGCCTACGGGATTTATGCATTTTCGGCGCATCTCGATACGAGCGGGCAAAGCCTGACCCATGTGCAGGTCGCCGACAGCGATCTCGAAGCGGCCAAGGGTTTGATCGCTTCGACCTCTGAAGAGAGCGATTAACCCCTGGCCGCAGCGGCTCATCCTCCGGCCGCCGAGATGATGACTTCGCGATCCGCTTCGCCGGCTAGGTCGATGCGGATGGTCGTCCCCTCGCGAGCCGGCTTGCGCAAAGCCTTGGCTCCCTCCGGAAAGACGGTCAACACCAGCTTCTCCTCCAGTGCCTGAAGCCGCGACCGCGAGATGCCGAGTTCGCCGGCGAGCAGACGGTCTAGCCGCAGCGATGTCGGCATTTCCAGCCCAAGCCTGATTTCAAGCGCGGCTGCGGGTTCGCCTTCGCCGCCGAGCCGGTGTTTGTGAACGGCGACATCGGGAAACTCCTCGACGCGGCCGACCCGGTTTCGCAAAGCCACGACATCGAAGGCATGGCGGCGGGCGAGGGCCGGATCGTTGCTTTCGAGCGCTGCCAGCAGCGCGGGTTCGATGTCGCGGCGGTTGCAGCGTTCGAAAATGCCGAAATTCCACGAATTGTCGCAGTCGATGCAGCGATAGATCAGCCAGACATCAATGCGTTTGCCATTGGCGTTGACGCGGAATTTGTCGCTGCAGCGATAGGCTTTCACGGCGCTGCAGCGGTTGCAGTGGACCAGGGGTCGAGGCGCGATTTCGGGCGTGATTGCCCAGTGGATAGCGAGATGTTGGGACAAGCCGGAAGACCTTCCAGTGTGGAAGTTCTTCAGGTCGGCAATGTCGAGATGCCCATGCGGGCACGGCGTGGCGAGAGCTAGCTATGTCGGAAATCAGGTGTCACGGGCGGCAGCCACGCGACAGCGGTTCAGCAGTGCCAAACCGGTCTCGAACCGCCGCCTGAGGAACACGTGAAATCAAGCAGGCATCGCTTAATGCGGCGCCCTGCCAAGTGTGATCAGGGGAGTTGGCGAGACCGGCGGTTACTGAGGCAAAATGAAGCTCGAAATGAATCTCGGGACGGCTCTTCTACAGCAATTCCAGGAAAAGTGTGAAGCGGTTTTCCGTCCGGAATTGCGAAAAACAAGGAAGCAGAGCGGCAGACAGACAAGCGGCTGTCAGGCGAAGGCGATCTGTACCTTCATCGATTTGTTGCGGTCGCCGGCGATCTCGAAAGCCGCAACCGCCTCGTCCATCGGATAGATGCCGGTCAGCAGCGGCTTGACGTCGACGCGACGGTTGTTGATCAGATCGACGGCCAGCGCGAACTCGTCGTGGAAACGGAAGGAGCCGCGCATTTCGATCTCCTTGGCGACGATGAGATTCTGAGGCAGCGACATGTCGCCGCCTAGGCCGAGCTGCACGAGCACCCCGCGCGGCTTCAGCACATCGAGCCCGGCTCGCACCGCGCGCTCATCGCCGGAGCATTCGAACATGACGTCGAAACTGCCCTTCTCGACATTGTAGCCAGCGAGCTTGTCGGCATCTGTGGCGACATTGATGGTGCGGTCGGCGCCGATCTCGTTGGCCTTGGCCAGAACCGCGTCCATGACATCGGTGACGACGATCTCACGCGCGCCGTGGACACGTGCGGCAAGGATGCTGAGCGCACCGATCGGCCCGCAGCCGGTGACCAAGACCCGCTTGCCGAGCAGCGAGCCGGCGCGGTTGACGGCATGCAGCGTTACCGCGAACGGCTCGGCAAAGGCGGCTTCGTTGATGGAGACATGGTCGGCGATCTTGTGGCACTGCCAGGCCTCGGCGACGAGGCACTGGCGGAAGGCGCCCTGTATATGTGGCATGGGCATGGCGCTGCCGTAGAATCGCATGTCGAGGCATTGGTTCTGCACGCCCTGCAGGCAGTACCGGCACGCATTGCAGGGCCGGCTGGGCGAAATAGCGACGCGGTCGCCGACGGCGAGGCTGGAGACGCCGGCGCCAAGCGCCTTCACCGTGCCGGCGACCTCATGTCCGAGGATCATCGGCTCGCGCAGGCGCACCACGCCGAAGCCGCCATGATTGTAGTAGTGCAGGTCCGAGCCGCAGATGCCGCCGGCCTCGACCGATATTTCGACCTGTCCGGCGCCAGGCGCGCCCGAATCGGTCTCTTCGATGCGCAGGTCTTTTGCGGCGTGGATGACGATTGATTTCACGGCCGCGATCCTTTCTCAAACCGCTGGCACGGGCAAGTCCGATCTCAGAATGGTGTCGCGTTCGTTGGCCCATCAGCCCGAGGGTGCCAAATTGACGCCGATCGGATATCATTTGCCATCCAACGCTCGAAGGCTCCGTCATGCACCTCACCTCGCTCCTGATCTTCGCTGCCGCTTTGTTCGTCGCCGCCGGTTCGCCCGGCCCGTCGATCGCAGCCCTTGTCGCCCGCGTCATCTCGAAAGGCTTTCGCGACGTATTCCCGTTCCTGCTCGCCATGTGGATCGGCGAGGGCATCTGGCTGTCGCTGGCGGTGTTCGGGCTGGCGGTCGTGGCGCAGACTTTTCACTTCGCCTTCGTCGTCGTGAAATGGGTTGGTGTTGCTTACCTCGCGTACCTCGCCTGGAAGATGTGGACCGCACCTGTCGACGCGAAAGAAGGCGAGATGCCGCGCGAGGATTCGCCGGCAAAACTGTTCTTTGCCGGCATGGCGGTGACGCTCGGCAATCCCAAGATCATGATGTTCTATCTGGCGCTGCTGCCGACGATCATCGACCTCGCTTCGGTGAGTGTCATCGGCTGGGTCGAACTGACGGCGACGATGGCGGTGGTTCTGATCGCCATCGATCTCGCCTGGGTCGTCGCGGCCTCACAGGCGCGCAAGCTGCTCAAAAGCAGGCGCGCCATGAAGATCGCCAACCGAATCAGCGCCACGACGATGGCCGGCGCTGCCGGGGCCATCGCGGCGCGTTGACCTCTCCTACGAGGAGAAGGAAACTTTCACCTCGCCATGGCGTGGTATTCGTCGTTCGGCCGCATGTCGATGGCCGCCGCCACGCGGTTCGACATGTTGAAGAAGGCGGCGGTCGAGGCGATGTCCCAGATGTCGCGGTTGGTGAAGCCGGCGTTGCGCAGTGCTTCCCTGTCCGCCTCGACGATCTTTGCCGGCTCTTCCGTCAGCTTGACGGCGAATTCGAGCATCGCCGTCTGTTTCGGTGAAAGTTTGGCAGCGCGGAAGTTCATCACCATCATCTCGCCGAGAGCCGGATCGCCGGAGAGCTGGCGCACCGCCGCGCCATGCGCGGCCAGGCAATAATAGCAGTGATTGATCGAGGAAACGACGACCGCGATCATCTCCCGTTCCAGCTTCGACAGGCCGGATTCACCCAGCATCAGATCATTGTAGGTGGAGGTAAAGGCGCGCAGCTTCTTCTCGTCGAAGGCATAGGCAAGAAGCACGTTGGGAACCAGGCCGAGCTTTTCCTCGCATTTGGCGAAATAGGCTTTTGTCGCCTCGCTCAGTTCCGCGATACCGAGGTCAAGTGCGCTGATTTTGCCGGACATGGGGTCTTCCTCCTGGTTCACCGCCGCCTGACCGTCGAATTCCTGTAATTCTTATCGAGCCGTCAAACCTTTGTCGCCAAACAGCGGTCATCTGCTACCATAGTCGTAAAAGCATGTGACGGGAGGACAACATGGCGAGCGTGAAATCCGCAGCTAAGCCGAGGAAAACAGCCACTGCCGGGGTGAAACCCGACGGGAAGCCGGCCAGGCTCGCCGACTATTTGCTGGCCCGCGCGCCGGCCGAAGACATCGCCGCCTATGACGCCGCCGACCTGGAGCGCGCCTCCGACCTGGCAGGACGTGCGGTCGCCGCCCACAAAAAGGGCCAAAGTGTCGTCGCCGTCGATGCCGGGTCGGGCGTATCCCGCGAGGGCCGCCCGATGACGATCATCACCGTCGTCAACGACAACATGCCGTTCCTGTTCGATTCGATCCTCGGCGAGATCACAGAAACTGCCGGCGAACCGACTTTGGTCACCCATCCGGTCATCGTCGTGCGCCACGGCAAGGCCGGCGTCGACGAGATCCTCGGCGACGGCAGCGCCCTCAAGGACGATGGCAATCACGACCGGCTGAGCGTCGTCCATGTCCATATTCCGCGCCTGACGGCGGAGCAGGCCGACGCGCTGGCCGACCGCCTGCGCAAGATGCTCAACCAGGTGCGCGCCGCCGTCAGCGACTGGAAGCCGATGCTCGCCCGTCTCGACCAGGCGATTTCCGAATTCCGCTATTCCGCCGTGCCGCTCGACAAGAAGAGCGTTGCCGAGGCCATCGCCTTCCTTGAATGGCTGCGCGACGACAATTTCACTTTCCTTGGCATGCGCGAGTTCAAATATTCCGGCGGCACGGAGAGCGGCAATCTGGAGCGCGCCGACAAGCCCGGTCTCGGCATCCTCGCCGACCCAGATGTGCTGGTGCTCCGGCGCGGCACCGAGGCGGTGACGACGACGCCCGAAATCCGCGCCTTCCTGCATGGGCCGGAGCCGCTGATCGTTACCAAGGCGAACGCCAAGTCGCTGGTGCACCGCCGCATTTATCTCGATTATATCGGCGTCAAAACCTACACCGCCAAGGGCACGCTTGCCGGCGAGTTGCGCATGGTCGGCCTGTTCACCTCGACTGCCTACACGCGCTCGGTGATGAAAATCCCGTATCTGAGGTCAAAGGCCGAGACCATCATCGCCAAGTCCGGCTTCGACCGGCACGACCATTCCGGCAAGGCACTGATCAACGTTCTGGAGAGCTATCCGCGCGACGAACTGTTCCAGGTGCCGGTGCCGATCCTGAAGAAGCACGCCGCGGCCATTCTCGGCCTGGTCGAGCGGCCGCGGGTGCGGGCGCTGGTGCGCGCCGACCAGTTCGACCGCTTCGTCTCGATCCTCGTCTTCGTGCCGCGCGACCGCTATGACAGCGTCGTGCGCGAGAAGATCGGCACCTATCTCAAGACCGTCTTCGAGGGCCGTTTGTCGGCTTATTATCCGGCGTTTCCGGAGGGCGGGCTGGCGCGTGTGCATTTCATCATCGGCCGCTCGGGCGGCAAGACGCCGAAGGTCGAGCAGGCGGCGATCGAAGCGGCGATCCGCGATATCGTGCGAACCTGGGACGACGCGCTGGCCGAAGCCGCGGAAGCCGTCGGCGGCGATCCATCGCTGAAGGCGATCGCCGCGCGTCTGCCTGAGAGCTATCGCGATTCCTTCAGCGCGGCCATCGCGCTGAAGGATGCGGGGCGCATCGCCGGCATCAGCACCGCCAACCCGATCGCCATCGACTATTACCGCCATGCCGAGCAGAAACCGCATCAGGCAGCGCTGAAGATCTACCACCACGGCAGCCCGGTAGCGCTGTCGCGTCGCGTGCCGGTGCTGGAAAACATCGGCTTCCGCGTCATCAGCGAGCGCACCTTCGAGGTTGGCGAGGACGGCGGCGACACCGTCTTCGTCCACGACATGGAGCTGGAGAACAGCTACGGCAAGCCGATCGACCTCAGCGATGGCGGCGCGCTGTTCGAGGACGCGTTCCTGTCGGTCTGGCGCGGCGACATCGACAATGACAGCTATAACGGGCTTGCCCAGACCGCCGGCCTGTGGTCGGGCGAAGTCAGCATTCTGCGCGCCTATGGCCGCTACCTGCAGCAAGCCGGTATCCCGCAGAGCCAGGATTTCATCGCGGCCGCGCTCAACCGCTATCCCGACATTGCGCGCGGCCTGCATGCACTGTTCGTCGCTCGTCTCGGCCCGACCGCCGAGACGGAAGGCGTCGTCGCCGCCAAGCACCTCAAGGCCAAGATCAAGGACGCGCTGGAGGAAGTCCCTAACATCGATGACGACACCATCATCCGCCGCTATCTCAACCTGATCGAAGCCTCGTTGCGCACCAATCATTTCGTTGCGGGAACGAAGGCGCGGGGCCAGTCACTGGCGATCAAGCTGGACTCGCAAGCGGTCGATGGCCTGCCGGCGCCGCGGCCGTGGCGCGAGATCTTCGTCTATGGGTCCGAGGTCGAAGGCGTGCATCTGCGCTTCGGCCCGGTTGCGCGCGGCGGCCTGCGCTGGTCAGACCGCGCCCAGGATTACCGCACCGAGGTGCTCGGCCTGGTCAAGGCGCAGCAGGTCAAGAACGCCGTCATAGTGCCGGTCGGCGCCAAGGGCGGCTTCTATCCGAAGAAGCTGCCGATGAGCGCCGGCCGCGACGCCATCTTCGAGGCCGGCACCTCGGCCTACAAGAATTTCGTTTCCAGCCTGTTGTCGATTACCGACAATATCGGGCTGGACGGTGTCATCCCGCCGGCCGGCGTTGTCAGGCGCGACCCCGACGATCCCTATTTCGTCGTCGCCGCCGACAAGGGCACGGCGACCTTTTCCGACACCGCCAACGCCATCAGCGAAAGCCACGGCTTCTGGCTCGACGACGCCTTCGCCAGCGGCGGCTCGGCCGGTTACGACCACAAGAAGATGGGCATCACCGCCAAAGGCGCCTGGGAAGCGGTCAAGCGGCATTTCCGCGAGATCAACCGCGACATCCAGGCCACCCCGTTCACCGTCGTCGGCGTCGGCGACATGTCGGGCGACGTGTTCGGCAACGGCATGCTGCTGTCGCCGCAGACCAGGCTGATCGCCGCCTTCGACCATCGCGACATCTTCATCGATCCCGATCCAGACAGAGTGGCGTCGATGGCCGAGCGCGAGCGCATGTTCGCGCTGCCGCGTTCGTCCTGGCAGGACTATGACAAGACCAAACTGTCGGAAGGCGGCGTCATCGTCTCGCGCAGCCAGAAGTCGATCACGCTGCCTGCGGCAGCGGCGGCGGCGATTGGCCTCGCCAAGACCACCGCGACACCGGCCGAGATCATGACCGCCATCCTCAAGGCGAACGTCGACCTTCTGTGGTTCGGCGGCATCGGCACGTATTTACGGGCCTCGGGCGAAACCAATGCCGAAGTCGGCGACCGCGCCAATGACGCCATCCGCATCACCGCGCTCGATGTGCGGGCCAAAGTGATCGGTGAGGGCGCCAATCTCGGCGTCACGCAGCGTGCCCGCATCGAATTCGGCATGAATGGCGGTCGCTGCAACTCCGATGCCATCGACAATTCCGGCGGCGTCAACTGCTCCGACGTCGAGGTCAACATCAAGATCGCGCTGGCGTCCGCCATGCGCAAGGGATCGCTGACCCGGCCGGCGCGCAACAAGCTGCTGGCCGAGATGACCGACGAGGTCGCCGGCCTCGTGCTGTCCAACAATTACGAACAGACGCTGGCGCTTTCCATCGCCCGCAAGCGCGGCCTTGCTGACATCGCGCACCAGAGCCGGTTCATGGCGGCGCTGGAGGCTCGGGGCCTGCTCGACCGCGCTGTCGAGACGCTGCCGTCGCCGGCCGCCCTTGCCGAGCGCGAGGCGCGTGGCGAGCCGCTGACCCGGGCGGAGCTTGGCGTGCTGCTCGCCTATGCCAAGATCGTGCTGTTTTCCGACATCGTCGCCAGCGACGTGCCTGACGACGCGCATTTCGACCGCGACCTGATGGGCTATTTCCCTGACCGGATGACGAAGAAATATGCGGCCGAGATCCATGGCCACCGGCTGCGCCGCGAAATCATCGCCCGCGTCGTCGCCAACGATCTCGTCAATCGCGGCGGACCGTCATTCGTCAACCGGCTGCAGGAAGCCACGGGGTGCAGCGCGGCCGACGTGGTGCGCACCTTCGCCGTGGTGCGCGACGGCTTCGCGTTGCCGGCGCTCTATCGGGAGATCGATGCGCTGGACAGCCACATCGACGGCCAGGCGCAGCTCGATCTCTACCAGTCCGTCAGCCGGCTTATCTTCGTGACCAGCGGCTGGTATCTGAAGAACGATGCCGGCACCGCAGCGCTCGGCCAGCGCATTGCCGAACTGCAAGAGGCGCGCATGGCGCTGGAGCCGAAGCTGCTCTCGCTGCTGCCGGCCTTCTCGCGCGAGCGGGTCGAGGAGAGGCGGTATGGCCTGTTCAAGGCCGGCGCCCCGGAAAAGCTCGCCGGGCAGTTGGCAATGGCCGATGTGGCGGGACTGATCCCCGACATCGCACTGACGGCGCGCACGGCCAATGCCGACGTCGTCGCCTCGGCCAAGGTGTTCTTCGCCGTCAGCGATGCCTTCCGCATTCCGCGCGTCGAAGAGGCGGCGCGTTCAATCACGCCGTCGGACTATTACGACCAGCTGGCGCTGTCGCGCGCCACCGACACGATCGGCGCGGCGCGGCGCGGCATTGCGGTGGCGGCTCTCGCCGGTCATGCCGGGACGGCGGATCCTGTGGCGGCCTGGCTGGAAGCCGGCGGCGAGCGCGTGGCGCGCATCCGCGAGCGGCTGCAGGCGCTGACCGAAGGCGGGGATATCACCGTGTCCAGGCTGTCGGTGGCTTCGGGGCTGATGAGCGATCTGACGGGGATGTGAGGCTCGGGACTTTACCCTCCCCCTTGTGGGGAGGGTCGCTGCGAAGCAGCGGGGTGGGGGTGCGGCACCGACCCCCACCCGGACCTTCGGTCCGACCTCCCCACAAGGGGGAGGTAGGGGCGCGGCGCCTTTCTTCGCGTCTCTATGCAGGTAGACAGCGGCGACATCCAGGTGAGGGGCAGCGCGAATCTTTCGCGGTTTGCATGAGCATTCGAAACATGCAGACATGGCGCCCGACACGGGCGGTGCCGGGGGAATCATCATGGCGGCAGTAGAAACAGCGCAGCGGGCATCCGGGCGTGGCATCTGGGGGTGGATGTTCTTCGACTGGGCGGCGCAGCCGTTCTTCACCGTCGTCACCACTTTCATCTTCGGCCCTTATTTCGTCTCGCGTATGGCGAGCGATCCAG
The DNA here is from genome assembly GCF_040320605.1 of Mesorhizobium sp. M0659. NCBI lineage: Bacteria > Pseudomonadati > Pseudomonadota > Alphaproteobacteria > Hyphomicrobiales > Phyllobacteriaceae > Mesorhizobium > Mesorhizobium sp. M0659. Next base: position 219,296 of record NZ_JAMYPY010000010.1, on the reverse strand, counting down.
ATACGGGCTTGGCTGTATGGGGCTATGGCATTGCTGCCGCCGGGTTGGTCATCGCTGTTTTGTCGCCGATCCTTGGCTCGATTGCCGACCAGACCGGCCCGCGCAAGCCCTGGATCGCGTTCTTCGCCGCGATCAAGATCGCCAGTCTCTGTCTGCTTTGGTTCGCGGCACCCGGATCAAACCTTTTTCTGATCGTGGCCTTGTTCTCGCTGGCTTCGGTGGCCGCCGAATTCTCGACCGTTTTCAACGATTCGATGATGCCGCGCCTGGTGCCGAAGAGCGAGATCGGAAGGATTTCCAACATCGCCTGGGGGCTTGGCTACCTCGGCGGAATGATCGCGCTGATCTTCGTCGTTGCGGTGATGGCGGGCACGCCGGAGACCGGCAAGACGATTCTCGGTCTCGACCCGCTCTTCGGGCTCGACCCGAAACTCGGCGAGGACGCGCGGGCCACCGGGCCGCTCTCGGCCGGCTGGTATTTCCTGTTCATCCTGCCGATGTTCTTCTTCACGCCGGATGCCATCAAAGGCATTCCGATAGGGCCGGCGGTACGGGAAGGCCTGTCGGAGCTGAAGTCGACGCTGACTGAAGTGCGCCAGCGCAAAGGCATCTTCCGCTTTCTGATCGCCCGCATGATCTACCAGGACGGCGTCAATGCGCTTCTGGCGCTGGGCGCGGCCTTCGCCGCCAAGATGTTCGGCTGGTCGATCACAGAGGTCGGGATGTTCGGGATCATCCTCAATGTCGTCGCCATATTTGGCTGCTGGGGCGCGGCTTTTCTGGATACCCGGCTCGGCTCGAAGGTCATTGTGATGATCTCGCTTGTACTGCTCAGCATCGCCACGATCGGCATCGTCTCGACCGGGCCGGGTTTCACGCTGCTCGGCGTTGTGCAGCTTCCCACCGCCGACTCAGGCGGTCTGTTCGGCACGGCGGCGGAAAAGGCTTACATTCTCTATGGTTTGCTGATCGGGGTTGCCTTCGGACCGGTGCAAGCCTCGTCGCGTTCCTACATGGCGCGCAGCGTCACCGCAGCCGAGTCCGGCCGCTATTTCGGCATCTATGCGCTGGCCGGACGGGCGACCAGTTTTCTGGCGCCGTTCATGGTGGCAACAGTTGGCTTGGTCAGCGGCTCCGATCGGCTCGGCATGGCGACAATCGTACTGTTTCTCGGCGTCGGCATAGCGATATTAATCAAGACGCCGTACCCGGCGGATCAGCCGGTGGAATAGCGCCGCACTTTTCCTTCTCCCCTTGTGGGAAAAGGCAGAGGCGCTCAATGCCTGAAATGCCTCACGCCGGTAAACACCATGGCGATGCCATGCGCGTCGGCAGCGGCGATAACGTCGTCGTCGCGCATCGAGCCGCCGGGCTGGATCACCGCCGTGGCGCCGGCTTCGATCGCGGATATGAGCCCGTCGGCGAAAGGGAAGAAAGCGTCGGAGGCGACCACCGAGCCCTTGGTCAACGGCTCCGCGAGGCCAGCTGCTTCCGCCGCGTCGAGCGCCTTGCGTGCGGCGATGCGCGAGGAATCGACGCGGCTCATCTGCCCGGCGCCGATGCCGACCGTGGCGCCGTCCTTGGCGTAAACGATGGCGTTCGACTTGACGTGCTTGGCGATGCGGAAAGCGAATTTGAGGTCGGCCATCTCGGCCGCCGTCGGTGCGCGCCTGGTCACCACCTTCAGTTCGAGATCGTCGACCACCGCGTTGTCGCGGCCCTGGACGAGCATGCCGCCGGCGACGGATTTCACAGTGATGCCGCCGGCGTGCGGATCGGGCAGACCGCCGGTGACCAGCAGGCGCAAATTCTTTTTGGCGGCGATGATGCGGACAGCGTCCTCCGACGCGTTCGGCGCGATGATCACCTCGGTGAAGGTTTTTACGATCTCCTGCGCCGCTTCCGCATCGAGGATGCGGTTCATGGCAACAATACCGCCAAAGGCCGAAACCGGGTCGCAGGCCAGCGCTCTCGCATAGGCAGCAGCCAGCGAAGCGTCCTCGGCGACGCCGCACGGGTTGGCGTGCTTGATGATGGCAACGGCGGCGCAGCGGTTGGGGTCGAACTCGCCGACCAGCTCGAAGGCGGCATCGGTGTCGTTGATGTTGTTGTAGGACAGCTGCTTGCCCTGCAACTGGCGAGCCGTGGCGACCCCCGGCCGCTTGTCGCCATTGACATAGAAGCCGGCGCTCTGATGCGGGTTCTCGCCATAGCGCATGACGCTTTCCAGCCTGCCGCCGAAGGCGCGCCAGGTCGGGTGCTCGATCTCAAGCGTTTCGGCGAACCAGCCGGAGATCGCCGCATCGTAGCTGGCCGTGCGGGCAAAGGCCTTCGCCGCCAGCTTCTGGCGGAAATCCAGCGACAGCGAGCCGATGTTCATCTCCAGCGCGTTCAGCACCGAGGCGTAGTCGCCGGGATCGGTGACGATGGCGACATAGGCGTGATTCTTGGCCGAAGCGCGGATCATCGCCGGGCCGCCAATGTCGATGTTCTCGACAACAGCGGCATAGTCGGCGCCGGAACGGCGGACCTCCTCGAACGGGTAGAGATTGGAGACGAGCAGATCGATCGGCTCGATGCCGTGATCGTGCATCGCCTTGGCGTGTTCGGGATCGTCGCGCACGGCGAGCAGCGCGCCATGCACCGACGGATGCAGCGTCTTGACGCGGCCGTCCATGATCTCGGGAAAGCCGGTCAGTTCCGAGACGTCACGCACCGCCAGCCCCGCCCCGGCGATCGCCTTTGCCGTACCTCCGGTCGAGACCAGCTCGACGCCGGCCGCGACCAGCCCTTTGGCGAAGTCGATCAGGCCGGTCTTGTCGAAGACGGAAAGCAGGGCGCGGCGGACCGGAACGAGGTCGGGTGCCGGAATGTTCTTGGCGGCGACGGCCATAGGCTGGCGGCCTTTCAGGGCTGATTGGAGAGCGTTGCCGGGCCGTAGCACATGAGGTCAGGAAATCAAGCCGGAAGCTCGATCAAGCCGGCGCCGGCAACGACGCTCAGCTGTGCTCGGGATAGCCGGCGATGCCGGTGCGCGTGAGCTGCCAATGCACCTCGGCGATCTCCGAGGCCTTGAAGGCGAGCACGATCTGGCGGCTGCGGCGCGGGCCGCCAAGGCCGGCGAAATAGATCGATTCCTCGACCTCCGGCACCACTTCGGTGCAGGTGAACACCCAGGTGTCGGCCTGGTCGGCGGTCAGCACCAGGCGGTCATGCTCGTCCTGCAAAAGGTTGATGTCAGGGTGGATGTGGAAGCGCACCACGACGAAGTCGCGGCCATTGTTGCGGATCGCCGCACCGCCCGGGCGGAGGAAGCGATCCCTGCCGGCGAGCACATTGCCCTCGCTCGACAGTTTCAGCTCGCGCTCATGCAGGAAGCCGAAGCGCTGCACATAGCCGTCATGGCGGGCGATGAAGCCTTGCGTGCCCTTCTGGTCGATGCGCTTGCAAGGCACATGCTGCGGGCCGCCGAGCAAGGGTGAGCCGAGCAGGTCGTTGACGCGCAGCGAATGGGAAAACCGCGCCGACGAGGTGTCGTTGATGGTGGCGGTCGAATGCGCCGCTGTGGCACGGGCCAGCGGCCGGAACTCGGCGGCGCCATAGGTGTCGATGCCGGCATTGACGATATAATGCTGGCGACCGGACGAGAGTTCGAAGGCCAGGCACCCGGCATGCGCGGCGTTGGACACATCGACGGCCGGCGACGGGCCGGTATCTGCAATCACCGTAACGCCGCCCATACACAGCCGCTCATAGCCGGAATGCGGCGCGTGCAGCAGCGGCGCGCCGGCGGTGTCGTCGTGGCGCAAGATGGTGGCAATGCGGTCGTGGATGGTCGCGCCCATGCCGTTGAAGCGGGCCAGGCTGCCATCCTGATGGCGGAAGAAACGGAGCGCCGGCAGCATGCGGTCGATGGCGCCCATCAGGGCTGCCGGTGGCGTTTCGGCCTGATTGGCATAGGTCTGACGCAGCGGCAGGAGATCGGCGAGCAGTTCGAGCACCGCCATCGGGTTGCGCGAAATATGGCCGCCGTCGGGAAGGATCTGCCGGTCGAGTTCTTCCGCCAGGTTGCGGGTGGCGCCGCGCAGTGCCGAGGCCGGCGCCGGCAGCGACAGCGCGGCGAAGGCAAGCGCGATGCGAGCGCGCAGCCTGTCCTTGCCGTCCGGCATTTCGCGCGCCATCGAGCGGAGATAGCGGATCTGCACGGCGAGCGATTTCAGGAAGGCGCGATAGAACGGAAATTCGGCCCCTTGTAGGACAACCGAGGAGTGTTGCAACCAGGCAATGACTCGCTTGGCGGTGGTGCCGGGCTCCCAGGCTATGCCGGAAATCTGGTTGCCATGCATGGCGATCCAGTCGGAGACAAGCGCGCGTGCATTGGCGGCGGCCAGCTCGGTGCCGGCGGCGCGCATATGGCGCAGCCAACGGAAACCGTGCAGCGTCTTCACCCAGCCGCGGTTGGCGACGTCGATCTGGAATGGTGACTTGCCGCCGGTCTCGACCAGATGTCCCGACAGCGGATAGCGGCCATAATAAATCTCGAGCGCGATCTGCGGATCGGCGAGCCTGAGGTCGGGCGGTGCAATCAGGACGCGTTCGGGCGTGCGCCCGGAATAGCGCCAGCGATAAACTGGCCCCGCGCGAAGGCGCCGGCGCGTCTTGCGCCAAAACTCCTTAGCGACAAGCGTCCACAGACGTGTCGTGCTGCCGGCAGCCAGTGCCAAAACCCCTCCTCGTCGCCTGGAGATAGAGCATGCTGTCGTCCGAAAACCGCGTCGCAGGTTTCGGCATCATGTTCCGGTACCCCAGCACAAGCTTATATGATTCAAGAACTTATGCGAAGTCGAATTCCGCCGACGTGAAGCGCCTCACGCTGCCGGCCACCGACCCACCCCGAAAAAATCAAGTGCTTCGCGGGGTTAAGCCTGGTAATCCGGCACTCACTTGCGGTTGTGGCGAGACCGAAATTCGCTGGGCGAACAGCTTTCGCGGTCGCGAAACAGACGGGAGAAATAGAAGGCGTCGTGGATGCCGACGGCGGCCGCAATGGACTCGATGGGCGAATCGGAGGCGGCCAGCATCTGTTTGGCGCGGTCGAGCCTCGTGCGCAGTTGGAAGGCCTTGGGCGACATGCCGGCTGCCCGCGCAAATCTGCGCCGCAAGGTTGCCGGCGACATCGAGAATTTCGCGGCGAAGGCATCGAGATCCACCGGGTCGCACGCGCAGCGGCGCAATTCGTCGATGATGGGCTGCATGTCAGCGGCATCCTGGAGGCTGGGGTTTCGTTGACGGTTGTTCCAATCCATTGCCTGGCGGGCAGCACGCACGACGATGCGATGCATCGTGGCGGCGGCTTCTGCCTGGCTCAGCATCGTATCCAGCGACAGCTCACCATGCAGCCTGTCGAACAGCCGCTGCATTTTGCCGAGGTCGCGCAAGGGGACGACAGGGGCGTCCTCGGCGATCAGCCGCAGCCGGGTGAAATCGCGTATCAAGGCGCCGTCGAAGAGCGCCCAGCGTTCGAGCCATCCCGATGCATCCGGCCCGTAGGAATGCATCCTCCCGGGAAGCAGCCAGAACAGGGCCGGCGCTCGGATCGTCTGCATGCCGGCTGTCATGGTTTCAAGCCAGCCTTGACCATCCTCAATCAGCACCACGGCGAATTCCGGCAATTTGCGCGCTTGGATCGCCTGCGTGACGCGATGCCGACCAATCCCTGTAACCGACAGGCCGCCGGCCGCGGCCGGTGCGGATCTGTAGAGCGCGTAAGGGTGATCGTTCATGAGCGAAAAGTCCATGGCTTCGTTCCGTCCATGGGCGAGCGTGCGAACAGTATGGCATTTCCAGCTAAGGATGGAAAATCGCAGGTGGCTGAAATGTCAAGCTCAACAGGTGGCACGCAACGACGGAGTCCTGTTGCGTCAATCGATCTGAACGCCAACGGCAAGACATTATCGATGGCGCCGAACCGGTTGGGTCATCTCGTGCCAACCGACGCCGGGGTCGGCATCGATGCCATTCGCGGCCTCCTTGCCGAGCAAGGCTATGTCTGGCTGAAAAGTATGCTGCCGCGCCGCGACGTCATCGATTTTCGCGGCTGGGTGTTTTCATATCTGGCCGACACCGGCTTGCTGCAGCCCGGGTCCGATCCCGCGCTTGGCCTGGCGGCGGCCGCCGGCACGTTCGACCGTCAGCTCGCCGATCGCCGGTTGATGGCGCTAGTTCGCTCCACCGCCTATGAAGGGTTCTGCGCACAGCCCCTGATGGCTCGGCTGATGGATGCGTTCGTCGGCGGGCTGTCCTATTTGCACAAGCGCAAGATCATGCGTTTCACCCAACCGGGCACCACTGTGGCGACGCCGGCGCATTACGACCTCGTCTATCTGCGCGGCGGCACCAGCCGCATCGTCACGGCCTGGATCCCGATCGGCGACGTTCCCGTCGACATGGGCGGCCTGGTCTATCTCGAGGGATCGCACGCCATCGGCCTCGACATGGAGGCCCGGTTCGCCAGGGAAAATGCCGGGCTGAGCCCGCAGGAGCGCATCAGCGCCTACAACCGGAACATGAGCGAGGGCGGCTGGGTGTCGAAGGACCTGCCCGACATGGCGGAGCGGTTCGATACACGCTGGCTGATCGCGGATTTCGAGGCCGGCGATGTCGTCCTCCACTCGCCCTACATGATCCACGCCTCGACGACCAACCAGAGCGCGGAGGGGCGTATCCGGCTCTCCACCGATATCCGCTACCAGAATGTCGATGATGAGATCGATGCAAGGTGGGGGAAGCACTGGTCCCTGGACGACATGCTTTAGGGGGCGCAGCCGTTCGGGATTAGTCGAGGCATTCGCACTTCGTCATCCCAGGGCGAAGCAGGAGCGAAGCTCCGTCGCGGAGGCCCTGGGATCCATTCCGTGACCTTGGCCGTGGGTTGCAGCGGAGCAGATTCTGCGTCGTAGCGGCGCTCATGTGTCGCGGCATGGCATCCTCGGGTCTGCGCTGCGTCGCTACGCTCCTTGCTCCGCCCGTGGATGACGAAGTCACGAAGGGCTGCGGCTCTGCCGACAAAATCCTAGGCGACACGTCGCATGCGGGCGGCGAAGAAGCCGTCCAGGCCGGAAACCCCTGGCGAACCAAGGTCAAGATCGGCGGGTGTGGTGCGCAGCGTGCCTTGCGGGGTCAGGAAGGCGTCGATGCCGGCGATTTCGCCGGGCTGCAGTGGATCGTCGGCGACGGTTTTGTTGCCGGCCAGAAAGACGCGATACAGATCCTCGCCTTCGATCGGGTCCAGCGAACAGTTGGAAAAAACAATCCGGCCGCCCGGTTTGACCAAAGTGACGGCGCGGGCGAGCAGCTTTGCTTGCAGATCGGCCAGCTTTTCGACGTCGGCTGCCGTCTTGGTCCATGGCACGTCCGGGTGGCGCCGAACCGTGCCGGTGGAAGAGCAGGGCGCGTCGAGCAGGACGGCGTCGAGAAGCTCCGCCGGCTGGTATTTCAGCAGATCGGCCTGCACGATCTCGGCGGACAGCCCAAGCCGTTCGAGGTTCTGCGTCAGCCGCGCCAGCCGGTTCTTCGAGGTGTCCAAGGCGGTGACTTTGGCGCCGGCAAGGATAAGCTGAGCGGTCTTGCCGCCGGGGGCGGCGCAGAGGTCGGCGACGCGTAATTCTTTGACATCGCCGAACAGCCGCGCCGGAAAACTGGCGGCGGCGTCCTGGACCCACCATGCGCCTTCGCTGAAGCCCGGCAGTTCGGTGACGGAGGCGCTGAGCTTTTCCACTCGCACCGTGCCGGTCGGCAGCACGATGCCGCCGAGCTTTTCGGCCCACGATTCGGGATCGGCCTTGACCGTGAAATCCACCGGCGCCTCAACGCGATGCGCCGCCAGGATCTGTCTGGTCATCTCGGCGCCATAGGCGGCCTTCAGCCGGTCGGAGAACCATTTTGGCGCCTCATCGGTGGCGGCAAGAGCGGCAGGCAGTTCGGCCTCCTTGGCGCGCGCCAAAGTGCGCAGCACGCCGTTGACGAGGCCGGAAAAGCGCTGCGTGCGTGGGTCCGACTTGGCGTGGGTCACAGCCAAATCGACGGCGGCGCTGTCGGGGATGTCGAGGAACAGGATCTGCGCCGCCGCAACATGCAGGATGTGCAACAAAGCTGTGGCGTTGGGCGGCAGCGGCTTTTCAAGGCGGCGGGCGAGGAGCCCGGCAATGGTCATGCGGTAGCGCAGCGCGGTCACCAGTATGGCGCGCACCAGGCCGCGGTCGCGCAGGTCGAGCACCTTGTATTGCGGATGGCCGTTCTCGTGGTCCGTCAGCCCGTCGAGCGGCGTTTTGGCGTCGATAACGGCGGCCAGGAGCCGCGCCGCTGCCTTGCGCGCGGCGAGGCCGGCGACGAATTCGTCCGAGCTGTTTTCGCGAACGCCTGAATGTGCGAGCCGGGGTCTGGCGCCGCTCACGACCACGGACCTTTGGGTCCGGTCGGGTTGCGGCCCCACGGATTGGCTTTCGGCTTGGCCGGTTTGGTCGGCGGCGTGGGCCGTGCTGCCTTGCCCCACGGACCTTGCTCGGCATCGGCCGGCAATTCTTCGATCGGCTCTGGCGTCGGCGCCTGGCGCGGCGCCGGCTGGCGGCCTGCCATGTCGCGCGCCATCGCCTGCAGCGCGGCGATGCGGTTGTCGGTGTTCGGGTGGGTCGAAAACAGGCTGTCCATGCGCTCGCCGTGAAGAGGATTGATGATGAAGAGATGCGCGGTCGCGGGATTGCGTTCGGCATCCGGGTTGCGGATGCGTTCGGCGCCGCGGGCGATCTTGTCAAGCGCCGATGCCAGCCAAAGCGGATTTCCAACGATTTCGGCGCCGCGCCGGTCGGCCTCGTATTCGCGGGTGCGGCTGACCGCCATCTGCACGATCATGGCGGCGAAGGGCGCGACAAGCATCGCCACCAGCACGCCAACAAAGCCGAACGGGTTGTTGTTGTCGCGGCTGCCGCCGAAGAAGAAGGCGAAATTGCCGAGCATCGAGATGGCGCCGGCGAGTGTTGCGACAATGGTCATGGTCAGCGTGTCGCGATGCTGGATGTGGGCCAGCTCATGCGCCATGACTGCCGCCACCTCCTCATGCGAAAGGCGCTCCAGCAGCCCGGTCGAGGCCGCGACCGCGGAGTTCTCGGGATTGCGGCCGGTGGCGAAGGCGTTCGGCTGCGGATTGTCGATCAGATAGGTCTTGGGCATCGGCAGGCCGGCCTGCTTGGCCAGCGCCTCGACGATGGCGTGGAATTCGGGGGCGTTCCTGGCATCGACCTCGACGGCGTGGTTCATCGACAGCACCATCTTGTCGGCATTCCAGTAGCTGAACAGATTGGTGCCCGCGGCGACCAGGAAGGCGATCATCATGCCGCCGGTGCCGCCGATCAGAAAACCGACGCCCATGAACAGCGCCGTCATCGCGGCCAGAAGCATGGTGGTGCGTAGCGTGCTCATCATCTGCTCCCTGTGCGGCCGTGGCAAAAAAAGGTCGATCGGGGTGAACTCATGGCTATATGATGGGAAATGCCGCCCTTCGTTTCAATCCGCCCGGACTATCGCATGACCGACCAACCCAGCAAAGCTGATGCCGACCGGGAGAAGGACCTGACGCCGGCGGCCAGCCGAGCGCTGGCTGAAGCCGAGGCGCGCCGTGAAGCGTATCGCCAGAAGGAAGCTGCGTTGCCGAAGGAAATCGGCGGCCGCGGCGGCAAGGAACCCGGCCGCTACGGCGACTGGGAAGTGAAGGGACTGGCTAGCGATTTCTAGGGGTTCAGGAACGGAAGAACTGGGGAACTGGTGAACTGAAGAGTTGAAGAAAAAGGCGCATAGCAGTCCTCCAGTCCTCCAGTCCTCCAGTCCTCCAGTCCTCCAGTTCCTCAGGCCGCGCTGCGCTGTGCTCCCAGCGTCATCCAGCCGCTGTCATCGATGGCGATAGAGACGGTTTCGTAGCCGCTAATCGAATTGTGCTGAGTCGTCGTTGGATACTGGTGAGTGGCGCTGATCACCATCACCGACGCGCCCGCTGCTTCCGCCGCAGCGATACCGGCCGGTGCGTCCTCGAAGACCAGACAGTCGCCGATATCGACGCCGAGCCGTTTTGCCGCCAGCAGGAAACAGTCGGGCGCCGGTTTGCCGTGCGACACATCCTCGGCCGCAACCACCAAGGCGGGAACCGGGATGCCGGCGGCCCGCATGCGCAGCAGCGCCAACGGGCGCGGCGCCGAGGTGACGATCGCCCAGCGCTCTGGCGGCAAAGCGTTGAGGAACGGCACGGCGCCGGCGATCGGCAGCACGCCTTCGACATCGTCCGACTCGGCCTGCAACAGCACAAACGCCTCATGAACAGGGTCGACGCCGGGAAGCGCCAGGCTGGTGATGGTCTCGACGGCCCGCACGCCGTGGATCGTCGGCAGGAAGGCTTCGACGTCGAGACCTTGCTTAAGCGCCCACGCCGCCCAGACGCGCTCGGCCGAGGCGATCGAATTGAGCACCGTGCCATCCATATCGAACAGGAACGCGGCGAATTTTCTGCCTGCAAACATCAGGTTTTCCACGGGGTTAGGGATCGTTTCGGGAGGGTCAAAACATGTCGTGCGACCGTAACGTCGCCACGCCTGCCTGGGAAGCTGCGGGAGAGCCTTTTCGATAGTTCCAGGGAACCATGGTCCCGCCTCTGGCGTTTTGAGCATACTGTTTTCCACGGGATCGAAGGGGCAATCATTGTGCTGATCCGGCTCGGCTACGAAATCGCCATTGAATGCGTCGGCGCCACGCCGGTCATCTCGCTGCTTGATATCCACAGGGATCGTCAGGCCGACATCAAACGGCAGACGCGCGTGCTGACGTCGCCTTCGGTGCCGAGCAAGGTCTATCACGATCTGTTCGGCAATACCTGCCGCCGCTTCACCGCACCCGCCGGCAGTTTCCGCATTCTCTATGACGCAGCCGTCGAGGACAGCGGGGAGCCTGACGCGGTCAACACGCTGGCCAGGGAAGTGCCGGTGGCGGAACTGCCGGACGATGTGCTCGGCTACCTCCTCGGCAGCCGCTATTGCGAGACCGATCATCTGAGCAGTCTGGCCTGGCAGCTTTTCGGCCATGTTCCCTCCGGCTGGGCGCAGGTGCAGGCGATCGTCGACTATGTCCACAACCGGCTGTCCTTCGGCTATGGCTATGCGCGGTCGACGCGCACCGCAGCCCAAGCGCATGAGGAGCAGGTTGGTGTATGCCGCGACTTCGCCCATCTGGCGATCACGCTCTGCCGCTGCATGAACATCCCGGCCCGCTATGTGAACGGTTATCTCGGCGACATCGGCGTACCGGCCGACCCGGCGCCGATGGATTTTTCGGCCTGGATGGAAGTGTTCCTCGACGGCAAATGGTACACGTTCGACCCGCGTCATAATCGTCCGAGGATAGGCCGCGTCGTCATCGCGCGCGGTCGTGATGCCACGGATGTCCCGCTGCTGCACAGCTTCGGCCCGCACCAACTTTCGCTGTTCAAGGTCTGGACCTACGAGCAGGAAGGCAATCTGTTCAACCCGCCCTATCACGGCGTCGACAAGACGGTGAGCGCGCGGATGCTGGCGTGACCGGATTCTGATCCGCTTCGACACACAATCCGGAAATGGAAAAGGCCGCCGCTTCTTGACGAAGCCGGCGGCCTTCCGTGTTTCCGTCCGTGGCGCGGCCAATGGCGGCGACCGAGGTCACCCGCCGCGCTTATCGCGCCTTAACGGGAAGACTGCTTCCCGAAAGTGCAATCCGCTGAGGCCACGTTCCGGAAAACGAAATCACTCGACATCGGATCACCTCCTTTCGATTGGTTGAACACGTACAGATGATGGGGTGCGTTGCAGCAAAAAACAAGATGCCGATTTGAAATAGCTGGCGAGCCGCCTTTTGCGCCGGGTTGCGAAGAGCCGCGCGGGCGGGCAAAATCCATGCAAGGTGGATTGTCAGGACTCGGGAGGATTGCCATGGAGGCAGCCGAGAAGGCCGCGCGCATCGTGCGAACGGTGATCGAAACGCTGAAGCCGGGTTTTGCGGTCAAGCTGTGGACCGGCGAGCGGATCGGTCCCGCCATCGGGCCCGTGCTCACCATCAACGACCAGGACATCGTCTGGCAGGTGGTGAAGCGGCCATCGTTGTCGACGCTGATCGAGATGTGGATCTCCAAGACGATAGACATCGAAGACGGGACGATTTTCGATTTCTACGCACTGCCGTCGCAAGGCAAGCTCAGGACCAAGCTCAAGTCGCTGCCGAAGCTGGCGATCCTGCGCGACCTGCCGGCGGTGCTCCTGTCACGCAAGCAGATGAGTGCACGCACCGATCTGTCGGGTCGCAACCCCTATGTCAGCGGGTCGAGCCAGGAGGCGATCCAGCATCACTACGACATTTCGAATGCCTTTTACCGGCTCTTCCTCGACGAGCGCATGGTCTACAGCTGCGGCTACTTTAAGGATTTCGCCGATGGCATCGACCAGGCGCAGGCCGACAAGCTCGACCATATCTGCCGCAAGCTCAGGCTGAAGCCGGGCGAAAAGCTGCTGGACATCGGCTGCGGCTGGGGTGCCATGCTGATCCATGCGGCCAAAAATTACGGCGTCGTCGGCCATGGCGTGTCGCTGTCGCAGGCGCAGACCGATCTCGCCCGCGAGCGCATCCGCGCCGAAGGGCTGCAGGACCGCATCACCATCGAAATCAAATCCTATACGGAGCTCAAAGGCTCCTTCGACAAGATATCGTCGATCGGCATGTTCGAGCATCTCGGCCTCGCCAACCACGCCACCTATTTCAAGACCATCCATCGCTTGCTGAAGCCCGGCGGCATCTATCTGCACCACGCCATCACCAGGCGCAGCAAGGGCGACTTGAAGAAAACCTTGCGCAAGGGGCCGGAGTTCAAGGCGCTGCTCAAATACATTTTCCCAGGCGGCGAACTCGACACGATCGGCATGACGCTGGGCAATCTGGAGGCGCATGGCTTCCTGGTCTACGACGTCGAGAATCTGCGCGAGCACTATGCGCGCACCTGCCGGCTGTGGGCCGAGCGGCTACAGGCTCGCTTCGACGAGGCGGTCGCCGAAGTCGGCGAGGCCAAGGCACGGCTGTGGCTGCTTTATCTCACCGGCTGCTCGATCACCTTCGAGCGCGCCTCGGCGCAGATTTTTCAGACCGTCGTCACCAAACGCGCACGCGGGCCGAGCGGGCTGCCGCCGACACGGGCGGATCTGTATCGGTAGAGATAGGATTCGGGGCCGAACCCCACGCTTTCCAAGGTCTGCGATTCGCTGCCTCGCGGTAGAGGCCTACACGAACCGCATCGGCGCGCCGATCTCGACGCGGGCAGGCCTGTCCACAGTGCAATAGACGCCAAGATTGTGCGCGTTGTGGCGGACCAGATTGCGCAGGATGCCGGGATCGTGGTCGAAGCCGTCCTGGCTGATGATGGTGAAGCCGCAGCGGCGGCACGGCTCCGAGACGGTCACCAGCAGGTCGCCGATGGCAAGCTTGCGGCCAATCCATTCGGTCTCGGGAAACGAGCTCTCGACCGCCGCCATGTCGACGACAATGTTGGGGCGGAAGCGGCGCGGATCGGGAATGCCTTCGGGGTGCAGCGCCTTGAGCCGCGCCAGCGATGCGGTGGTCAAGAGATGGATCGGCGCTTTGCGGTAGCGCGCCGCGGTGAGCGGGCCGGTGTAGCCGGGGGCGTTGTCCTGGCTGAACGGCCGGATCGAGGCGGCGAAGCCGAGATAGGCCGAGATGGCTTGGTCGCATTCCACACCCGGCACTGCCAGCCAGTCGCCGTCGGGAACGGCGATCTCCAGCTTGCGGTCCTTGCTCAGCCGGGTGCGGATGCGCGGCACCTTGTGCCACTTGGCGTCGCGGTCGGGCCGCGCGATCTCATTGTCCGAGACATCGACAAGGCCGAACAGCCGGTCGCCGTCGATGGTTTCAAGGCCGACCGAAATGGCGTCCTGGCGTTCGCCGGCAAGCGAACTTGCGGGGTAACGCCAGAGCTCCGTGACTGCGCCCAGTGCAGCCATCAAATCCCCTCAGCCCTTCTTGTTCTGGCGGTTGGCGATCAGATCATCGACCACGGCCGGATCGGCCAGTGTCGAGGTATCGCCGAGCGCGGAAAAATCGTCCTCGGCGATCTTGCGCAGGATACGGCGCATGATCTTGCCGGAGCGGGTTTTCGGCAGTCCGGGCGCGAATTGCAGCTTGTCGGGCGAGGCGATGGCGCCGATCTCCTTGCGGACATGGGCCACGAGCTCCTTGCGCAGTTCCTCGCTAGGCTCCACGCCTTTCATCAAGGTAACGTAGCTGTAGATGCCCTGGCCCTTGATGTCGTGGGGATAGCCGACGACAGCTGCTTCCGACACCTTCTCATGGCTGACGAGCGCCGATTCGACCTCGGCCGTTCCCATGCGGTGGCCGGAAACGTTGATGACGTCGTCGACGCGGCCGGTGATCCAGTAATAGCCGTCGGCGTCGCGGCGACAGCCGTCACCGGTGAAGTATTTGCCCTTGTAGGTGGAGAAATAGGTCTGCACGAAGCGGTCATGATCGCCATAGACCGTGCGCATCTGGCCGGGCCAGGAATCGGCGATGCAGAGATTGCCGTCGGCCGCCCCTTCCAGCACCCTACCTTCGCCGTCGACCAGCTGCGGCCTGATGCCGAAGAAGGGCCGCGTCGCCGAACCAGCCTTGAGGTCGGTGGCGCCGGGCAGCGGCGTGATCAGGATGCCGCCGGTCTCGGTCTGCCACCAGGTGTCGACGATCGGCACCTTGCCGTTGCCGACGATGTTGAAATACCACTCCCAGGCTTCCGGATTGATCGGTTCGCCGACCGAGCCCAGCACGCGCAGCGACTTGCGCGAGGTCTTCTTCACCGGTTCGTCGCCGGCGCCCATCAGCGCGCGCAGCGCCGTCGGCGCGGTGTAGAAGATGTTGACCTTGTGCTTGTCGATGACTTCCCAGAAGCGCGACTGCGAGGGGTAGTTCGGCACGCCCTCGAACATCAGCGTGGTGGCGCCGTTGGCGAGCGGGCCATAGACGATATAGCTGTGGCCGGTGACCCAACCGACATCGGCGGTGCACCAGTAGATATCGCCATCATGGTAGTCGAAGACATATTGGTGGGTCATCGCGACATAGACGAGATAGCCGGCGGTGGTGTGCAGCACTCCCTTCGGCTTGCCGGTCGAGCCTGAGGTATAGAGGATGAACAGCGGATCCTCGGCCTTCATCTTCTCCGGCTTGCAGTCGCCTTTCACCGTGGCGATCTCGTCATGGTACCAGATGTCGCGTCCCTGGACCCAGCCGGTCTTGCCGCCGGTGCGGCGAACGACGACCACCTTATCGACCTTGGTGCCGGCCTTGGCGGCGATTTCGATCGCTCTGTCGGTGTTTTCCTTCAGCGGGATCGGCTTGCCGCCGCGCAGGCCTTCGTCGGCGGTGATGACGAAGGTCGACTTGCAGTCATCGATGCGGCCGGCCAGCGCGTCCGGTGAAAAGCCGCCGAAGACGATCGAGTGGATGGCGCCGATGCGGGTGCAAGCCAGCATCGCGTAGGCCGCTTCCGGGATCATCGGCATGTAGATGGTGACGCGGTCGCCCTTCCTGACGCCGTGCTTCTTCATCACATTGGCGAGCCGGCAGACATGCTCGTAGAGCTCGTTATAGGTGATCTTCTTGTCGTCGTAGGGATTGTCGCCTTCCCAGATGATGGCTGTCTGGTTGCCGCGCTTCTTCAAATGGCGGTCGATGCAGTTGTAGGAGACGTTGGTTTCGCCGTCCTCGAACCATTTGATCGAGACCTTGCCCTCGAAGGAGGTGTTCTTGACCTTGCTGAACGGCTTGAACCAGTCGATGCGCTTGCCGTGCTTGCCCCAGAACTTGTCCGGATTCTTCACGCTGTCAGCATACCATTTGAGGTAGGTGTCATTGTCGATCAGCGCATTCTTCTTCCACGCCGGCTGGACGCGGTGGATCTTCACCTCGGACATGTCTTCACTTTCCTCCCAAACCACCCCGCCGGCTTGACCACAGCCAGGATCACGGCGACGCAGCCGCGAATTCGGCGGCATTATTAACAGTTCCGCGCTGACGGCAACATTAGACGTTGGATTCGCGTGGCGGGATGCCGCAGCTCCCGTCTCGGTTGTATCAGCACTCGGCAGCGGTCGCTGCTAACTGCATGTTTTCGTGCATAAAACCCGACTGGGATCAGGAAAATCATAGACAGTTAAGGAACGGCGCGCACAATTCGGTGTTGGGAGGAATGGAGAATCAACTAGGCCAAGGGGCTGTCATGCGCGATCATTCCGAAATGGACCTGATGCTCAAGGGGTATGGCCTGACCACGGCCAAGATTCTATACCATTTTCCCGACCACCCGCATCTGCTGCAGAGCTTCATCTGGCAGGATTACGATCTGGCGCCGAAGTTTCCGGTGCTGATCAAGTTCATCGAGTTTTGGAAGGCCAGGCTCGACGGGCCGCTGCATTCGATCAGCTACACGCACCAGAAGCTGATCGCGCCGAACGAATGGCGGAAGGTGGATGGGGAGTTCGTGCTGCACTGAGCGGCAGTATAGCTGATCTCCCCCGCGAGGGGGGAGATTGGCAGCTTCAACGTCGGCGATCACACCGCAGGCGGGTTCAGCCGGGCGAAACCTTCCTGGCGGTGATAGGGGAAGTACGGGTAGGGCGCGGTCACTTCGCTTGCCTTGTCGAGCTTTTTGACCTGCTCCGGCGTCAACGCCCAGCCGACGGCGCCGAGGTTCTGGCGCAGCTGTTCCTCGTTGCGGGCGCCGATGATGACCGAGGACACGGTCGGGCGCCGCAACAGCCAGTTGATGGCGATCTGCGGCACGGTCTTGCCGGTCTCTTCAGCCATCGCATCAAGCGCATCCATGACCCGGTAGAGATGTTCGTCCGCGACCGGCGGGCCGAAATCGGCGGTGTCGTGCAGCCGGCTCTTTTCCGGCAGGGGCTGGCCGCGGCGGATCTTGCCGGTCAGGCGGCCCCAGCCGAGCGGGCTCCACACCAGCGCGCCGATGCCCTGGTCGATACCGAGCGGCATCAGCTCCCATTCATAGTCGCGGCCGACCAGCGAATAGTAGACCTGGTGTGCGGCATAGCGCGGGTAGCCATGCTTGTCGGCCTCGGCCAGCGATTTCATCACCTGCCAGCCGGAGAAGTTGGAGACGCCGACATAGCGCAGCTTGCCGGCGCGCACGAGGTCGTCCAGCGTCGACAACACCTCCTCGATCGGCGTGCCGGCATCGAAGGCGTGCAGCTGCAACAGGTCGATGTAATCGGTGCCCATGCGCTTCAGGGACGCGTCCACGGCCTTGATCAGCCGCGAGCGCGACGAGCCGTAATCGGCCCGGCCGTCCCCCATCGGCAGCGAGGTCTTGGTCGAGATCAGCACCGCGTCGCGGCGGCCTTTGATGGCTTCGCCAAGCACTTCCTCGGAGGCGCCGTTTGAATAGACATCGGCGGTGTCGAACAGATTGACGCCGGCCTCGAGGCAGATGTCGATGAGCCGCCGCGCTTCCTTGGCGTCGTTGTTGCCCCACGCCCCGAACAGCGGCCCGGAGCCGCCGAAAGTGCCGGCGCCGAAAGACAGTGCGGGCACTTTCAGGCCCGATGCGCCGAGACGTCGATAATCCATTTTATGCTCCTTGATGATGTCGAAGAAGGATTTGCGCGTGATGCTCATGACGGGGCGCAGACCGGCGCCCCGATTGTGGGGGCGCGATCGAGGCGCAGCGCCAGGGCAGCGACGCCAAGAGCCGCGACCGGCAGCAAAGCGGCGATCCAGGTTAGTGAGCCGAGGCCGAGGCCATGGGCAATCACCGCGCCGCCAAGCCAAGCGCCGGCGGCATTGCCGAGGTTGAAGGCGGCGATGTTGAAGGACGAGGCGAGGCTCTGGCCCGCGCCTTGCGCCTTTTCCAGCACCCACATCTGCAGCGGCGCCACGGTGGCGAAGGCGGCGGCACCAAGCAGGCCGACATAGATGACGGCCAGGATTTGGCTGTGGACGGCGAAGGTCATTGTGGCCAGCACCAACGCCAGCACCACGAGGCTGCCGAGCACCGCCGGCACCAACCAGCGGTCGGCGACCTTGCCGCCAAGCAGATTGCCGGCGATAAGACCGCCGCCGAAGACGAGCAGGATCGGCGACACCGCGGCCTCCCTGAAGCCGCTGATCTCGGTGAGCAGCGGGGCGATGTAGGTGAAGACGGCGAAGACGCCGGCATAGCCGAGCACGGTGGTGGCGAGGCCGAGCAGCACCGGCGTGCGGCGCAGCACGGCGAGGTCGGCGCGCAGATTGGTCTTCTCGGGCGCTTCCTTGCTGCGCGGCACCAGAAGCAGGATGACGGCAAAGGCTGCCAAGCCGACCAGGGTTACCGCCCAGAAGGTGGCGCGCCAGCCGAAGGCCTGGCCTAGCCAGGTGCCGAAGGGCACGCCGAGGATGTTGGCGATAGTCAGTCCGGTGAACATCAGCGCGATCGCCGAGGCTTTCTTGTTGGGCGCGACCAGGCCGGTGGCGACCACCGAGCCGACGCCAAAGAAAGTGCCATGGGCAAAGGCGGTGATGATGCGGGCGCCCATCAGCGTCCAGTAGTCGGGGGCGATCGCACAGGCGAGGTTGCCGAGCGTGAAGATCGCCATAAGGGCCAGAAGGACGGTCTTGCGGGGCCAGTTGCCGGTGGCGATGGTCAAAAGCGGCGCGCCGATGACGACGCCCAACGCGTAGCCCGAAATCAACTGGCCGGCGGCCGAGATCGAGACTCCGAGATCTTTGCTGACATCGATCAGCAGCCCCATGATAACGAATTCGGTGACGCCGATGCCGAAGGCGCCGGCAGCGAGGGCGTAGAGAGCAAGAGGCATGGCGGTTTCCAGTTCGAACTCGAATGAGCGCGCTGTCCAGACCCGCGCCCCGACCGCAGAGATCGTGTTGCCATGCCTTGTGAACCAGACTTGCCTTGGGCATATTTCCTGTGAAATAGATTCACAGATGGCCAGACCCGACATCAACCGTTCCGGCGAGATCGAAGTGTTCGTCCGCGTCGTCGAGGCGAGCAGCTTCTCGGCTGCGGCTCGTTCGCTGCGTATGACACCGTCGGCGGTGAGCAAGCTGATCGCGCGACTGGAGGCAAGGCTCGGCGCGCGGCTGGTCACCCGCTCGACGCGCAAGCTGCAGCTGACGCCGGAAGGGACGGCGTTCTATGACAGCGGGGTGCGCATCTTGGCCGATATGGCGGAGGCCGAGCGCGAGGCGGCCGTGGGTGCCGCGCCGCGCGGACGGCTGCGCGTCAACTCCTATGTGCCCTTCGGGGTGCATCGGCTGATCCCGCTGCTGCCTGATTTCCTCGAACGCTATCCCGAGATTTCGGTCGATCTGGTGCTGACCGACAGCGTCATCGATTTGATGGCTGAGCGTGCCGACGTCGCCATCCGCGCCGGGCCGCTCGGCGAGTCGCGGCTGGTGGCGCGCAAGCTCGGGCAAAGCCGGATGACAGTCGTTGCCGCACCGTCCTATCTCAAGACGCATGGCACGCCGCTGGTTCCAGCAGATCTCGACCGGCACAATCGCATGGCTTTCGGCTTTGTCCGGCATGTCGATGGCTGGTCGTTTGTCGATGCAACCGGGAACGCCGTCTGGTGCCGATCACCGCAAACACGCTGGTCGGCGATGGCGAGTCGATGCGGTTGATGGCGGTCGGCGGCGCCGGCATCGCCCGGCTGGCACACTGGCATGTGGCCGATGACATCGCGGCGGGGCGGCTGACGGCGCTGCTGGAGGATTTCAATCCGGGCGACGAGGAGCCTACCCACGCCGTCTATGTCGGCCAGGGCCGGCATTTGCCCGCACGGGTGCGGGCGTTTCTCGACTTTCTGGTCGAGAGCGTGCGGATGAGCTGAAAAGACGTTGGGGAGCCAGATGACCCCCCAAGCATCAGGCGACAGCGATGACTATTTCTTCGGGGTGAACGGCGCCGGGCGGCGACCGGCGCCCTGACGCTCCAGCATCCAGCCGGGATATTCGGCCGGCAGCGCGCTGACCTCATCAAGTTTGGCGAGATCGTCGGCGTCGAGCTTCACCTCGGCCGCGGCAAGGTTCTGCTCGAGCTGCTCCATGCGGCTGGCGCCGATGATGACGCTCATGACGAAAGGTTTGGCCAGGACATAGCCGAGCGCCACCGTGGCGACGCTGACGCCGTGCTTCTGGGCGATCTCGCGCATCACGGCGACAGCCGCCCAGGCGCGGTCCTCATCGACCGGCGGGAAGTTGAAGGCGGCGCGGCGGCCTTCGCCATTGCCGGGCGCGCCGGGGCCGTATTTACCCGACAGCAGGCCGCCGGCCATTGGCGACCAGACCATCAGGCCGAGCTTTTCCTCGTTGATGAGCGGCACGATCTCGCGCTCGAGGTCGCGGCCGGCGATCGAGTAGTAGGACTGGATGGTCTCGAAGCGGGAAAACCCCTTGCGCTCGGCTATGCCGAGGGCCTTAGAGATGCGCCAAGCCGCCCAGTTGGAGACGCCGACATAGCGGACCTTACCGCTGGCAACGAGATCGTCGAGCGCCCGCAGCGTCTCGTCGATTGGCGTCACGGTGTCGGTGCCGTGCAGCTGGTAGAGATCGATATGGTCTAGCTGCAGCCGCTCCAGGCTCCCCTCGACCGAATCCATGATGTGGCCGCGCGAAGAGCCGCGCTCGTTCGGGCCCTGGCCCATGGCGCCATGCACCTTGGTGGCAATGACGACGTCCGAGCGCTTGACGCCAAGATCCTTGAGCGACTGGCCAAGCAGGCGTTCGGACTGGCCGAATGAATAGACGTCGGCCGTGTCGAAGAAATTGACGCCGGCGGCGATGGAACGGGCAACGATGTCGTTGACGCCCTTCTGGTCGAGGCTGGCGATCAGGCCCCATTGGGCATTCTCGCCGGCGGCGCCGAAGGTCATGGTGCCGAGGCACAGTTCGGAGACGAACATCCCCGTATTTCCGAGTTGATTGTAGCGCATGGTGGCGGCTCCAGCAGATGTGTGATGACGCCAAGCAAATAGGAACGGTGCGTTTCGTTTCCAGTGGTGGCACAATGGACCTAACGCAGTTGGCCCATAGAGCCCGTCAACCGTCGCGAGATGATCTTCATGCCGAAAAATCTATCAGAATTCCACGGGCCGGATGATCGTCTTTGAGCGGCGGTTGACCTCCTCGTCGAAATCGTCGTCCCACGCGGGACCGGAGAGAAGATATTCGGCAAGCGAAGGCTTTGCGCCGATCAGTTGGTCATAGTCATCAGGAGATAATACGACGGCAGCCGGCTTTCCGCGCAAGGTGATGGTTTGCGCCCCTTCTTCGTGCGCCTGTCGTACAAGCTTCGAAAGATTGTTTCTCGCGTCCCTGAGGTGCCAGTCCAAGAAGAATAGTCCTCGCTAACTCGCCGGATGTGCTCGAAACATTAGCTCGAATAGCCGGGGAACGACAGGTGTCTCACGAGCCGAAGGCTACCGGCTTCCAAAAATCGCTGACCCGACGCGGACGCTGGTGGCGCCGAAGGCTATGGCGGTCTCGAAGTCGCCGGACATGCCCATCGACAGTTTTGCGACCCCGGCCTCTTTGCCGAGCTTTTCCAGCAAGGCGAAATGCGGGCCGGGGTTTTCGTCGGCCGGCGGGATGCACATCAGGCCTTCGATGGCGAGGCCATGGACATCGCGGCAGCGGGCGACGAAGGCGACGGCGTCGCGCGGCTCGATGCCGGCCTTTTGCGGCTCCGAGCCGGTATTGACCTGGACGTAGAGTTTCGGCGTGCGGCCCTGGCGCACGATTTCCTTGGCGAGTTCGGCGGCGAGCTTTTCGCGGTCGACGGTCTCGATGACGTCGGCGAGAGCGACGGCTTCCCTCGCCTTGTTCGACTGCAGCGGGCCGATCAGATGCAGTTCGATATTAGGGAATTCCGCTTTCAAGGCCGGCCATTTGCCTTGCGCTTCCTGCACGCGGTTTTCGCCGAAGACGCGCTGGCCAGCCTCGATGACCGGGCGGATGACGTCGGTCTCAAAAGTCTTCGACACCGCAACCAGCGTCACCGAACCGGCGTCACGGCCGGCCTCGCGCTCGGCGGCAGCGATCCTCGTCTTGACGGCGAAAAACTGTTCGACGGCGCTGGCCATGCCCATATCCTGCCTGTCTTTAATCGTCTTGGCCGGCTCGCCGCAGTTGACGGGTCCGGCAATCCATGGTGAACACCGCGACGACATTTACCTCGGCCACCGGGCCTTGTCCGGCGGTCTGCGCCTGCTTTTAAGTGAAAATCATCCGATGGCAACCGAACGATACAATCCGCGCGCGTCAGAGCCCAAATGGCAGAAGGCCTGGGCCGAAAAGAAGCTGTTCGAAGCGCATAACGACGATCCGAAGCCGAAATACTACGTGCTGGAGATGTTCCCCTATCCCTCGGGGAAGATCCATATCGGCCACACCCGCAACTACACGATGGGCGACGTGGTGGCGCGCTACAAGCGGGCCAAGGGTTTCAACGTGCTGCACCCGATGGGCTGGGACGCTTTCGGCATGCCGGCCGAAAACGCGGCGATGCAGAACAAGGTCCATCCCAAGGAATGGACCTACGCCAACATCGCCGCCATGCGCGAGCAGCTCAAGATGATGGGCCTGTCGCTGGACTGGGCGCGCGAGTTCGCCACCTGCGACGTCGACTATTACCACCGCCAGCAGATGCTGTTCCTCGACTTCGTCGAAAAGGGGCTGGTGACGCGCAAATCCTCCAAGGTCAACTGGGACCCGGAGGATATGACGGTGCTCGCCAACGAGCAGGTCATCGACGGGCGCGGCTGGCGCTCGGGCGCGCTGGTCGAACAGCGTGAGTTGACGCAGTGGTTCTTCAAGATCACCGATTACGCGCAGGACTTGCTGGATTCGCTGAACGGTCTCGGCGAGTGGCCGGAAAAGGTCAAGCTGATGCAGCAGAACTGGATCGGCCGCTCGGAAGGGCTGCTGATCCGCTGGCCGCTGGCAGAGCCAAGTTCTAGCAAGATTGGTGGCGACACGAGCGAGCTGGAAGTCTACACGACCAGGCCCGACACCATTTTCGGCGCCTCCTTCATGGCGGTCGCCGCCGATCATCCGCTGGCCAGGAAGGCCGCCGAGAGCAATGTCGAACTGGCCAAGTTCATCGAAGAAATCAGACATATGGGCACGTCGGTGGCCGCACTGGAGACGGCCGAGAAGAAAGGTTTCGACACCGGCATCCGCGTCGTGCATCCGTTCGACGACTCGTGGACCCTGCCGGTCTACGTCGCGAATTTCGTTTTGATGGAATACGGCACCGGCGCCATATTCGGCTGCCCGTCGGGCGACCAGCGCGACCTCGATTTCGCCAACAGATACGGCCTGCCGGTGATCCCGGTGGTGATGCCGGAAGATGCCGACGCCAAAACCTTCCAGGTCACGGAAGACGCCTATGTCGATGACGGCGTGATGATCAATTCGCGTTTCCTCGACGGCATGAAGCCGGAGCAGGCGTTCGACGAGGTGGCAAAGCTCCTGGAGCAGAAAACCATAGGCGGGCGGCCAATGGCGGAGCGCAAGGTGAACTTCCGCTTGCGCGACTGGGGCATTTCGCGCCAGCGCTACTGGGGCTGTCCGATCCCCATGATCCATTGCGAGGATTGCGGCGTGGTTCCGGTGCCGAAAGCCGACCTGCCGGTCAAGCTGCCCGACGACATCGAGTTCGACCGTCCCGGCAATCCGCTCGACCGCCACCCGACCTGGCGGCATGTGAAGTGTCCGCAATGCGGCAAGGATGCGCGCCGCGAGACCGACACGATGGACACGTTCGTCGATTCGTCCTGGTATTTCGCGCGCTTTACAGCGCCCTGGGCCAATGAGCCGACGGAGCCGAAGGCTGCCGATGACTGGCTGGCCGTCGACCAGTATATTGGCGGCATCGAGCACGCGATCCTCCATCTGCTCTATTCGCGCTTCTTCACCCGCGCCATGCGCGCGACCGGGCATCTCGACCTGGCCGAGCCGTTCAAGGGCCTGTTCACGCAAGGCATGGTGGTGCATGAGACCTACCGCGTCGGCGGTGCGTCGAGCAATGGCCGCTGGCTGTCGCCGGCTGAGGTCAGGATCGAGGATGTCGGCGGCAAGCGCCGCGCCATCGAGATCGCCACCGGCGAAGAGGCGGCGATCGGCTCACTCGAAAAGATGTCGAAGTCGAAGAAGAATACGGTAAGCCCGGAAGACATCACCGATGGCTACGGCGCCGACACTGCGCGCTGGTTCATGCTGTCGGATTCGCCGCCCGAGCGCGACGTCGAATGGACCGACGACGGCGCGGCCGGCGCGCACCGCTTCATCCAGCGCATCTGGCGCCTGGTGTCGATCGCCGCCGAGACGCTCGACGGTGTCAAGCCGCAGGTGGCGAAGGAGGGCGAGGCGGGTGCCGTTTCCAAGGCCGCGAACAAGATCCTGAAGGCCATCGGCGAGGATATCGAGAAGCTCGGCTTCAACCGCGCCATTGCCCGCATCTACGAACTGGCCAATGCCTTGACCACGCCGCTCAACGACATCGCCGAGGGCAAGGCCGATGCGGCGCTCAAAGGCGCCTGCCGCGAGGCGGTGGAGATCCTGGTGCATGTGGTCGCGCCGGTCATGCCGCATCTGGCCGAAGAGTGCTGGCACACGCTGGGCGGCACTGATCTGGTCGCCGAACGGCCTTGGCCGGTCTACGATCCGGCGCTGGTCGTCGACAACGAGGTTGTGCTGCCGGTCCAGGTCAACGGCAAGATGCGCGGCTATTTGACAATTGCCCGCGACGCGGACCAAGGTGCGATCGAAAAAGCGGTTCTGGCTCTCGACTTCGTGCAGAAAGCGCTGGAAGGTAAGGCGCCCCGCAAGGTGATCATCGTGCCGCAGAGGATCGTCAATGTCGTTGCTTGACTTCAGAAGGATGGGGCCTGATCTGGAAAAGACGACGCTATTGCTGCGCCGCGCAGCGCTGTACGGCATGGTCGCCTCGGTGGCGCTGGTTTCGGCCTGCACGGTGAGGCCGCTCTATTCCAGCGCGCCGCTGAGCGCCGGTTCCACGGTCAGCGCTTCGGCGGAACTGGCGTCGATCGCGGTCAAGCCGGTCAAGACACGCTACGCCCAGCAGGTCCGCAACAATCTGATCTTTGCCTTTGGCCAAGGCGCCGGCGAGCCGACGGCGCCGGTCTACATGCTCGATCTCGGCGTCACCGAACTGGTCGAATCGGCCGCGGTGGTGCAGATCCAGACCGACGAAGACGAGCCGACGGCAGGCACGGTGACGCTGACCGCAAACTACGTGCTGACCGATGCCACGACCGGCGTGGTGATCGCAACCGGCAAACGGTCGATCCCATCATCCTTCGACAAGCCGACGCAGGAGTTCGCCTCCTACCGGGCACAGCTCGACGCCGAGAACCGCGCCGCGCGTGAACTGGCTGAAATGGTGAGCCTGTCGGTCGCCCAGGACTTGGTCAGGCACGGCAAGAAGGCCTGAGCATTCCCTGGCGCTGCCAACTAGACTTTTAGCAGTCCGCAACAAAAAGGCCGGTTTCCCGGCCTTTCTTCGTTTGTATCGAACCGATCTCAGCCGATCTTCTGGCCGGTCTTGGCCCAGTCGGCAGCGAACTGATCCAGGCCCTTGTCGGTCAACGGGTGCTTGACCAGCGCCTTCAGCGTCGCGGCCGGCGCGGTAACGACATCGGCGCCGATCAGGGCTGCCTGCTTGACGTGGTTCACGGTGCGAACCGAAGCGACGAGGATCTCGGTGTCGAAATCGTAATTGTCGTAGATCTGCCGGATCTCCTGGATCAGTTCCATGCCGTCCGCGCCGGTATCGTCGACGCGGCCGACGAAGGGCGAGATGAACGAGGCGCCGGCCTTGGCCGCCAGCAGCGCCTGGTTGGCCGAGAAGCACAGCGTTACATTGACCATGCGGTTCATCTCGGTGCGGATCGTCTTGCAGGCGCGCAGGCCGTCGAGCGTCAGCGGCACCTTGATGCAGACATTGTCGGCGATCTTGGCCAGGATGTTGGCCTCGGCCATCATGTCCTTGTATTCGACCGCAACAACCTCGGCCGAAACCGGGCCCTTGACGATGTCGCAGATCTGCTTGGTGACCTCGGCGATCTTGCCGCCGGATTTCAGGATCAGCGAGGGATTGGTGGTCACGCCGTCGAGCAGCCCCAGGTCGTTCAGTTCCTTGATGTCCTTGATGTCAGCGGTGTCGACAAAAAATTTCATGGGGGTCTCCTGAAAGATTTCCATGTGCATGCCATGCACATTCGGGGTTGCCCTTTGATCTAGACCAAAGTCGGGGCAAGGTCACGCCCGATGATCGAAGATTCGCCCTTTGTCGCAGCCGCGCCGGTGCTGGTGCCGATGCCCGCCGAACGGCCCTACACCTACGCTGTGCCCGCCGGCATGCGCGTGGTGCCGGGCTCGATCGTGCGCGTGCCGCTCGGTCCGCGCCAGGTTGCCGGCATCGTCTGGGATGGTGCGGTCGAGAATATCGACGCCAAAAAGCTGCGCCCGATCGAACAGGTCTTCGACTGCCCGCCGATCGACCGCGGCATGCGCCGCTTTGTCGACTGGCTGGCGCAGTACACGCTGTCGCCGCCCGGCATGGTGGCGCGCATGCTGTTGCGCGCGCCGGAGGCGTTCGATCCAGAACCGTGGATCGAGGGCCTGCAGCGAACCCTCGTCATGCCGGACCGGATGACGGATGCCAGGACGCGCGTGCTGGAGACGGCGGAAGGGGGGCTTGCCTGGACGCGATCCGGCCTGGCGCATGCGGCGGGCGTGTCGTCGACGGTGATCGAGGGGCTCAAGGCGCAAGGCGTGTTCGAGACGGTGATGATCCCGCCGCGACCGGTGGTCGCAGCGCCCGATCCCTCCTACGCCATGCCGGAGCTGATGCCGGACCAGGCCGATGCCGCCGCCATGCTGCGCGCCAATGTCGCGGCTGCCGCTTTCAACGTCACGCTGCTCGACGGCGTCACCGGATCGGGTAAGACGGAGGTTTATTTCGAGGCGGTGGCGGCCGCTCTAGACCAGGGCAAGCAGGTGCTGATCCTGCTGCCGGAAATCGCGCTGACGCATGCCTTCCTCGAACGCTTCCAGCAGCGCTTCGGCGCCAAGCCGGCGGAATGGCATTCCGACCTGCCGCCCAGAATGCGCGAAAAGGTCTGGCGACAGGTGGCGGAAGGCGGCGTGCGGGTCGTCGCCGGTGCGCGCTCGGCGCTGTTCCTGCCGTTTTGCGAACTCGGTCTGATCGTCGTCGACGAGGAACACGACCTCGCCTACAAGCAGGAGGACCGCGTCTTCTACAATGCCCGCGACATGGCGGTGGTGCGCGGCCATATCAGCGGCTTTCCGGTCGTGCTGGCATCGGCGACGCCATCGGTCGAAAGCCGCGTCAACGCACAGCAGGGCCGCTACAGCAGGGCGGTGCTGTCGGCGCGCTTCGCCGAGGCCGCTCTGCCCGACCTGAAGACAATCGACATGCGGCGTGCGCCGCCGGCCCGGGGCGGCTTCCTGTCGCCGCTGCTGATTGGAGAGATGCAGCGCACGCTGGAGAAGAAGGAGCAGTCGCTGCTGTTCCTCAACCGGCGCGGCTACGCGCCGCTGACACTGTGCCGCGTCTGCGGCCACCGCTTCGGTTGCCCGGTCTGCTCGGCCTGGCTGGTCGAGCACCGCTTTCGCGGCCAGCTGGTCTGCCACCATTGCGGGCACAATGAGAAGCGGCCGGAGGCTTGTCCGGAATGCGGTACGCTCGACCATCTGGTCGCCTGCGGGCCCGGCGTCGAGCGCATCGCCGAAGAGGTGGTGGCGCACTTCCCCGATGCCCGCACCATCGTGCTGTCATCAGACCTGATGGGCGGCGTGAGGCGGTTGCGGCTGGAGCTCGAAGCCATCGCCAATGGCGAGGCCGACATCGTCATCGGCACGCAGCTGGTCGCCAAGGGCCACAACTTTCCCAACATGACGCTGGTCGGTGTCGTCGATGCCGATCTGGGCCTCGCCAATGGCGATCCGCGCGCCGCCGAGCGCACCTTCCAATTGCTCAGCCAGGTGACCGGACGTGCCGGCCGCACCGGCAAGAAGAGCCTGGGCCTGCTGCAGACTTTTCAGCCGGACCATCCGGTGATGCGGGCAATCGTCTCCGGCGATGCCGAGGCGTTTTACGAGCGCGAGATTGCCGAGCGTGAACGCGCCGTCCTGCCGCCGTTCGGTAGGCTCGCCGGCGTCATCGTCAGCGCGGTGACCCGGGCAGAGGCCGAAGGCCACGCGCGCGGCCTGCGCCGTGCAGCTCCCCAGGCCAGCGACCTGTTCGTGCTCGGTCCGGCCGAGGCGCCGCTGTCGCTGCTTGGTGGGCGCCATCGTTTCCGCTTGCTGATCCAGGGTGAAAAGCGCGCCGACATACAAGGCTTCATCCGCACCATGCTCGCCGAAGGGCCGAAGCAGCGCGGCTCGGTTCGCGTCCAGGTCGACATCGATCCGCAGAGCTTCTTGTAAGCACAAAGGCTAAGCCGCAGCCGGCGCCCCTGTGCCGTTTTGTCAAGAAAACCCAGCATCTTAGCGCCTGCTAAAACGCTCGCTGCTCATGTACCCGCCTGCCGCCGTTCGCTGACTAATCCTGATTTAAAAAGTCATAAAATAAATGTTGACTCGTTTTATCATGAATTATAACTGGGCCTTTCCGCTTTGGCACTGGGGACCAGGGCATGGATGGGGGCAGCATGCGCAGATTTTCACTTCTTTGGTCATCGGCTTTGGGTTCGTCGATTGTGGCAGGCGCGGCATTTGCCCAGCAAGCCACCCCGACCGACAAGCAGGGAGCCACCGTGCTCGACCAGATCCTCGTCACCGGCCGCAACGAAAGGTCGATTTCCAGCGTCGCGCAGTCTGTCCAGGTCGTGGAGCGGGAACAGGTCGAGGAAGCCGCGCAGGAGAACATCGACGCCGCGACCCTGATCAGCCGCATCGTTCCCGGCTACGCTCCGCGCAACCAGACCATTTCGGGCGCCTCGGAAACCTTCCGCGGCCGCAGCGTGCTCATCATGGTCGACGGTGTGCCGCGCAACACGCCGCTGCGTGACGTGTCACGCATCCTGTCGATGATCGACCTGAATTCGGTCGAGCGCATCGAGGTCATCAACGGCGCTTCCAGCCTTTATGGCGCCGGCGCCACCGGCGGCACGATCAACTTCATCACCAAGCGCGGCGACAGCGACAAGCCGAAGGTGGCGGTGCGTACCGGCGTCACCGCTTTCACCGAGAATCCCGGCAAGTCGGCCGGGCCCAGCACCAGCGTCTCGGTCGAGGGCAAGAAAGGCGATTTCGACTATTTCTTCTCGGCCTCGGGCGATCTGTCGCGCCGCACCTATGACGGCCACGGCAACGAGATGGCTTCGGACGCCATGCTCGGCCAAGGCGGCGGCGACCGCACCGGCACGGGCAATCTCTTCGGCGTGGCCGGCTACCAGTTCGATTCCAGGCGCTTCGAGGTCAGCGTCGACTGGACTTATGCCAAGCAGAAGCCGGACTGGTTCACCGATTACACGACCAATCCCGTCTCCCCGGATTTCGGCGATCCCTATGAAGGCAAGCCGCTGAAGGAAGATTCGAAGTATCTGACCGCCAAATACACAGACAGCGACTTCGCGTTCGGAAACCTCGAGGTCAAGGCGTTCTACAACGACATCTTCAAGCAGTCGCCCTTCACCAAATTCTCGGCCGTCAACAGCCAGGTCTACCTGCCGACGAACCCGACACGGCCGGTGATCCTGCCGCCGGGCACTGATCCTACGGCCGACTTCAACCAGACCGCGCTGCAGTCGCGGCGCAGCGGCGTCAACCTGACCGTCAACACGCCGATGGACTTTATCACCCAGGGCAGCACGCTGACCTGGGGCGGCGACTATGTCTTCGATGCCACCGACCAACAGCTGACCAACGGCCAGGACGCCATCTCGCCCACGACCCAGAACTCGGTCGCCTTGTTTGCGCAGGGCGAAATTCCGGTGACGGATCGTTTTCGCATCAGCGGCGGCGCGCGCTACGACCAGTTTTATCTCAACGTTGAGGACTTCACCCGGCCTGCCGCTGCCGTTCTGCTTGGCCGCAACATCATAGGCCTGCCGGCGATCCGGGTGACCGGCGGCTCGTTCGACTACGACGCCGTCACCTTCAACGCCGGCGCCGTCTATGATCTGACCGAAAGGATGCAGCTTTTCGGCAATTTCTCGCAAGGCTACAGCCTGACCGACATTGGCGGCTTCACTCGCCGCGCCGGGTTGAACTCCAACGCCGAGACCTGCGACGCCTATGGCACGGCGATCCGGCCGCTGCTGCCATGCACCAACGCGCCCGACTATGCGATCAGCTATGCCGATATCGCGCCCGAGCCTCAGCTTGTGAACACCTGGGAAGCCGGCCTGCGCGGCGACTGGGGCGACTACCGCGGCGGCGTCAGCACCTATCTGTCGACCTCGGACAACGGCGTCAGCTACGACATCGTCAACAACCGGGTATCGCAGCAGAAGGAACGCATCTGGGGCGTCGAAGCCAATCTCGAGGCGGACCTCAGCGGCATGTTCACGCTGGGCGGATCGGCCGGCTATGTCGAAGGCAAATACGATGCGGATCGCGACGGCCACATCGAAGCCAACGAATATCTGCCCAACAACCGCATTCCCTCGACCTACAAGGGCCTGGTCTATCTCACGACCCATTTCGAGAACGAGCTGACCCTGCGCAGCGAGTTGGAGCTGTTTTCCGGACGCGACCGCATCGCCACCCAGGACCTGGACGGTGCCGCGCTGGTCAATCTCGCGGTGTCGAAGAAGTTCGCCAATGAGAGCGTGCTGAACCTTGCCGTGCGCAACGTGTTCGACACCTACTACATCAACCCTTCCGCATCGGCGACGCGCGGGGCGGACGTTCCGGGTCTGGGGCGTTCGGTCGCGCTGTCCTACCAGATCACATTCTGAGGGGCGGCGGTGGCGGTGTCTCTCCAACGAAACGGTGCATTAGTCTCGCTGCTGGCAGAAGCGCCAGCCGATCCGGCGGATGGCGCGCGCTATATCGAGGCGCTCGGCCGCCTTTCGCAGGAACGGGAGCCGTTCGTGCTCCTGGTCGATATCCGCATCGAGATCGCGCTGAGCGACGCCCAGCGCAAGGCGCAAAACCTCTGGTACAAGGCGGAACGCGAGCAGCTCGAAAAAGCCTGCCGCGCCTGTGCGCTGGTGCGCCCCGCCGCCGACGAGAACATGCAGCGCGTCTGGCAAAGCCTGTTCGGCTTTCCAGTGCTCGTCACCCGCAGCCGGGCGGAGGCCGGCGCCTTCCTGAACGGTTACGCACCGAAGGACTATCTCAAATGAGCGCCGACGCAGACCGGCCGGCGCCCGCCGGGCTTTCGCGCCTGCGGCTTTTCGTCGTTCTCGCCTGCCTTTATCTGGCGCAGGCCATCCCGAGCTATCTGTTTGCCGCGGCGATCCCGCCGATCCTGCGCGAGCAGGGCGTGTCGCGCACCGCCATTGGCTTGATGGCGCTGCTGATGCTGCCGCTGGTGCTGAAATTCCTATGGGCGCCGCTGGTCGACCGCTTTCGGCCAATGGCCCGCGCCCATCGCGCCGGCTGGGTCATCATCACCCAGATCGGCGTCATCGCCGGCATCGCCGCCATGCTTTGGATCGAGCCGACCGATGTCGCCGGTATCTTTGCCGTCGGCCTTGTCGTGAGCCTGTTGATGTCGACCCAGGACATCGCCACCGACGGCTACGCGGCCAAATATCTCGACCCGAAGGACAGGCCGATCGGCAATGCGATCCAGGGCGGCGCCGTCGCGCTCGGCGTCGTTCTCGGCGGCACGCTCGGCCTGTTGGCTTATCATCATGCCGGCTGGCAAACCATGGTGGCCATGGTGGCCGCGCTGTCCATCATCCCGCTGGTCGCCGCCTTCGCCATGCGCGAGACCGATCCCGTCGCCAGCGCGCCGCAGGCGGCCATCGACCGCCCCTCGATCCTGCGCTTTCTGCGCCGGCCGGAGGCACGCCAGATCCTGTGGATCGCGCTCATCTACCGCGCCAGCGAGGGGCTGGTGAAGTCGATGGAAGGCTCCTATCTCGTCGATGCCGGCGTGCCGCTCGATATCATCGGTTATCTCTCGGGCGGTGCCGCGCTCACCGTCGGGCTCGGCGGCTCGGCGCTGGCGGCGTGGCTGCTGCACAACAGGGGCGCCGCCTCGGTGCTCGGCCTGCTCGGCGCGCTGCGAACCATCTGCTTCCTGATCTTCGCGCTGCACGCTTTCGGCGCTATCGCCGGCTTCTGGCCGATCTTCGGCGCCTCGTTCCTGCAGACGCTGGTGCGCTACATGGAGATCGTGGCGCTCTACAGCCTGTTCATGTCCGTCACGTCGTCGGACCAACCCGGCACCGATTTCACCATCCTGTCCTGCGCCCAGCTCATCGTCTACCTCGTCGGCTCCATGCTTGCCGGCCGCCTTGCCGACATGCTCGGCTACTCCGCGTTGTTCACCCTGGCGACAGTGCTGTCGGGCATCGCCGCGGTGGCGACCTATCGCATGCTGAATGCCCATTTCGCCGATGCCGCAAAGACCCAGCCAGGAACGCCGATGCCGCTGCCGGAGGTCGCCGAATGAGCGCAGGTTCGCTAGTGCTTATGAACCATGGCTGCAAGACCGGCGGCGGCCAGAGCCAGCGCCGCGCAGCCGGCCAGCGGCGCAAAGGGCCAGAGCGTGAAGGCGAAGCCGCCGGCCAATGCGCCGATGCTCTGGCCGAGCACATGGGTGCTGGTGAGCCAGCCGGCCGCCGCGCCCTGCTCGCCGGGCTCCAGGCGCTTCATCAGCCAGGCGGTGTAGCCGGGTGTAGCCAGGGCAATGCCGGCCGCTGCCACCACCAGAGACGCTGCCGAGGCAACATGGCTGGCCGTGACGGCCAGCGCCGTCATGCCGACGCAAACCATGAGACAGCCGACGATGACGCTGTTGCGCTCCGCCAGCCGCAGGCGCGCCATGAGCAGTCCCTGGACCAGAACCATGACGACGGCGACCAGCATCAGGGTCAGGCCGGTCAACGTCGTGGCCTGCGTCGCACCAAGGCCAAAACGCTGCTGGGTCATCGGGCCGAGCATCATCTGAACCTGTCCGAAGCCGAGCGTCAGGCACAAGCCCATCGCCAGGCAAGGCAGAGCGCGGCGATCGAAGGGCGATATTCCACGGCCGACGTCGGTCGCCCTGCCGTCGGCCCGTCTGCCGGCTTCCCCTTTGCCCCGCGCGAGCCACAGCAACAGCGGGCTGAACAGGAACAGGATGGGCGGCAGCAGCGGCGACAGGACGGCAGCCGTTGCCGCCAGCGCGCCGGCCAGCCGCCCCATGCTGACGCCGGCGCCAAGCAGTCCCAGCGCGGCCTGTCGCCTGTCATCGGCAACCGAGCGGCTGGCCCAGACCTGCGCCGTCGGCATGACGCCGGACGCGGCAAAACCGTACACGGTTCGCGAAAGCATCAGCAAAGCGATGCCCAGCGCGGCTCCCGTGCCGGCTATCAGCAGAATGGCGAACACCGCCTGGCCGGCCAGCATGGCGAGGCCGAGCAAGCGCAGCAGCCTGGCATGGCCAAGCCGCTCGCCCATGCGACCCCACAGCGGCGAGCCGACCAGAAAGGCCGCCGCGCCGACAGCAGTTGCCGCGCCGATAGCAAACGTGTCGAGCCTCAGCCGCTCCATCACCAGGGGAACGAGCGATACGAAGGCCGACTGGCCGAAGCCGATTGCCGAGACCGCGATCGCCAGGCGGCGAAGAAGCGAAGATCGATTTTTCATACTGGTCGTCATAACGCGAAGCTTATTTCCTGGTTAGAATAAATAATCAACAGAAATGTTCTAATAACCACAGCGTATAAGATATAATACTACAGTATTGTGTGGATTTATGAGGATGCACATGGAACAAGTAAAATCAGAATCTTCCTCTGCATTAAGCCCGTTCCTCAACGCGTTGCTGCGGGAATGGGATGGCTGGGAATTCGTCGACGCCAGCCAAACCGGGCTGTTTCGGCCGCAGGCGGCCGTGCTGCGTCTGAATTTCCCTGCCTCGCGCGCGGCGGTGCTCGTCGAGGCGCGGCATCGCTCGAAGGTTGGTTACCACGATTTCGCGATGCCGCTCTGGCGCCTCGATATTAGTAGCGAGGGGGCCGATGGCGAGGCGTCCGAGATCGACCTTTTCAGCCTTTTGGCGCTGATCCTGGCGGATCCCGACATTGCCGGCCGGGCGACAGCGAAAAGCCGACTGACCTTCCTGCGCCGCAGCCTGGCCAGCATCGCCGCAATCGCTGACGCGACTGCGGCGCGTGGATCGTCGCGGCCCTTCTCCGAAGGCGATCCTGATTTCATCGATGCCGAAAGCGCCCTGCGCTTCGGCCATGCCGTGCATCCGGCGCCGATGAGTCGCGAAGAGTTCACGCAGACTGATTCCGCGCGCTTCGGGCATGAATACTGCAATGCGTTCAAACTGCGCTGGTGGGCCGTCGACCCGACCATCCTCACTGGGGGCAGCGTCGAGCCGCTAGATGTCACCGAGATGGTCCGCGGGCTTGCCGCCAGCGATCCGCAGCTGCTTGCTCGGGCTGGCAAGCAACAGGGCAAGGTTCTCGTTCCGATGCATCCGTGGCAGGCCGTACGGCTCATGCTGGAAGACCGCGTCGAGCGCCTGTTTTGCGCCGGCCGTATCGTCGATGTTGGGCTCGGCGGACCAGCGTGGCGGGCCACGACCTCGCTGCGCACGGTTCATTCAGCTGAAGCCGAGTGGATGCTGAAATTCTCGCTCAGCCTGCGCCTGACTAATTCCAGGCGCATCGTCGAGGAGCATGAGTGCCGGCGCGGCCTTTCGGTGCACCGGCTGGTCAAGGGCAAGCTCGGCGGCGCCTTGCAGAGCCGCTGCCCAACCATGACGGTGCTGGGTGAGCCCGCCTGGTTCGGCCTGCGTGACGAAGACGGCCGGCTGATGACGGATACCATTGTCTCGTTTCGCGAAAACCCGTTTCGCGGCACGGGCAATCCGCCGGCTGCCGTTCTCGGCGCGCTTTGCGAGCGCCATCCCGGCCGTACCGAAAGCCATCTGTCCGACCTGGTCCACCGTATCGCCCGCGACGAGAAGCGACCTGTCGAGGAAACGGCGCGTTTGTGGTTCGAGCGTTTCCTTCATGCTGCCATCGAGCCGTTTATCGTTGCCTTCTCGGAATTAGGCCTGCTGTTCGGCGCCCATCAGCAGAACCTCGTCGTCGGTCTTTCCGGAGGCTGGCCGAATGCGCTCTATTTTCGCGACTGCCAGGGCACTGGTTATGTCGAGGAATTCCTGCCCAGGCTGCGCGAATTCGTGCCCGAGGCCGGTCAGGCGGGCGATCATGTCTTCCCAGCGGAAGCGGCCGCGAAGCTGTTCGGCTACTATCTGGTCGTCAATGGCGCTTTCGCCGCCGTCGCAGCCCTTGCCGCCGCTGGCCTTACCAACGAAGACGATCTGCTGGCGATATTCCGCCGCTCGCTCGAGCGGCTGGCCGCCACGCCGATGGCTGACCGGTCCTGCGTCGACTATTTGCTCAACGCGCCGACGCTCGCCGCCAAGGGCAATTTCCTGATCGCGCTGCGCGACATCAATGAGAACACCGAAGTGACCGACCCGCTGGCAGGTTACGTCGAGCTTCCGAACCCCCTGCATGTGAGAGAATACGCATGAACATCGAGGCTGCGAAAAACTGGTCACCCGCCACCGTCGCCGGCAACGAAGGATGGCAGCATCTGGCCTCGGCCGCGGAGCCGCTCGCCATCCGTGCCGGCGATGGCCATGTCAGCCTGGTCAACGCTGAGGGAACAGCGGTGGGACAGGCCCGCATCTCCGACGCGGATGGCCGCCTGCTCATCGACGATGTCGCGTTCATTGGCGGCCGCCTCGACCAACCGCAAATCCTGGCAGGTCTCGTCGACGCCGCGCTGCGCCTGCATCCTTCCTTCGACTGCGCCTTCCTGCCGGCGGCCAAGACGCTGTGGCCGGTTTCGGCGCTGGCTACCGAGACGGTTCCGGGTGAACCGGAACGCGCCGTCATCCATCGCTCGGTCCTGCGCCAGCTGCCGCTGCTGTGGCGCAGCCAGGCCTCGCATGTCACCTATCCGGCATTGATGACCGCTATCGGCCCGCAAGACCGGCTGCCGCCATTGCGCCAACCGCGCCCCTGCGGCCCGATGTACGAACGCTGGATTCCGGAGATCGGTCTCACCGTGTCGCTGCGCCCGATCGACCGCCGGACCGATCTCGACCTCTTCCATCGCTGGATGAACGATGGCCGTGTCGCCTTCTTCTGGGAACTTGCCCAGAGCCATGAAGAGCTCGACAAATATCTCGCCGAGCAGGAAAGCGATCCGCACATCTTCGGCGTCATCGCCAGCTTCGATGGGGAGCCGACCGGCTATTTCGAGTTCTACTGGGCCAAGGAGGACCGGCTCGGGCCTTATTACGAGCCACTCGACTGGGATCGCGGCTGGCATGGGCTGATCGGCAATACGCGCCATCTCGGCCGGCCGAAGACGCTGGCTCTGTTCCGTTCCGTCACCCACTATCTGTTCCTCGACGAGCCGCGCACGCAGCGCGTCGTCGGCGAGCCACGCGCAGCGCACCAGAAGATGCTGAGCTATTGCGCCGGCGCCGCCTACGACAAAGTCAAGGAGTTCGACTTCCCGCACAAGCGCGCGGCACTGGTCTGCTGCGAGCGGGAACGCTTCTTCCGCGAGGTGCCGCTGTGACGGTGCAGCAACCGATTGCCAAAGCGGGCGAGGCGACACGCTGGGCCGCGATCAACCGCGATGCCGTCGCCAAGGCCATTTCCGAACTGACCTTCGAGGAGTGCCTGTCGCCCCGCGAGCTTTCGCCCGGCCGATGGAAACTGACGCTCGGCCCCGGCGTGACCTATCGCTTTGCCGCGACGCGGCGCCTGTGGGGTCAGATCGCCGTCCGTCCGGAGACGCTGACCCGCGATGCCGGCATCGAGCTGCCGGTCGACGATGCGGTCGCCTTCTTCGCCGACGCGCGCGAGACGCTCGGCATGCCGCCGGCAACATTCTGCACCTATGCGAAGGAGCTTTACAACACGCTGATGGCCGACATGCGGATCGCCAAAGCCCGCGGCAATCGACCAGCCGCCGAACTAGCCGCGCTGCCGGATACCGAGTTGCAGGCATTGCTCGACGGCCATCCGAAGGCGCCCGCCAACAAGGGCCGGCTCGGCTGGGGACGGGACGACTTCGAGCGCTACGCGCCAGAATCGGCTGCCGCATTCCAGCTCTTCTGGCTTGCCGCCGCCAGCGATCGCTGCCTGCTGGCGCTTGACTGCGGGCTCGACGAAGAGGCGCTGCTGCAGGCCGCACTCGGCGACTACGAGCGCGCAAGGCTCGAAGCGGCTTTCAGCGCCGCCGGGATCTCGCGATCGACGCATAGGCTGCTGCCGGTCCACCCCTGGCAGTGGCAGGCGATGATCGCCTCGCAATATGGTAGCGAGATCGCCGCCGGCCGGCTGGTGCCGCTTGGCCAGTTCGGCGATCCGTTCCTGCCCCTGCAGTCGCTGCGCACTCTTGCCAATGTGGCGCGGCCCGAGGCGCTGCACGTCAAGCTGCCGCTGACCGTCCTCAACACCTCAGCGTGGCGCGGCGTGCCGGGCAAATACATGGCGATCGGCGCCGATCTGTCGCGCTGGCTGGCCACGGTGGCGGCCGCGGACCCGGTGCTCAAGGACGTCAAGGTCTTGCAGGAAGTCGCCGGCGCCTTCTATCCGCATCCGCACTATACCGGCGTTGAAGGCGCGCCCTATCAGTTTTGCGAGATGCTGGGCGCCATATGGCGCGAAAGCCCCGAAAAGGATCTGACAGCGGGCCAGCGGCCGATGATGATGGGCGCCCTGCCGCAGCGCGACGCGCATGGCAGGCCGATCGCCAGCGCCCTGATGGAGCAGTCCGGCCTTGGTCCGGAGGCATGGCTCGATCGCCTGTTCTCCACGGCCTTCGTGCCGCTCTACCACTTCATGTGCCGTTACGGCGTCGGCTTCATCGCCCATGGCCAGAACGTCACCATCATCCTCGACGGAGCGACGCCTCTCGGCGTGGCGGTCAAGGATTTCCAGGGCGACCTCGATCTCGTCGACCAGCCGTTTCCCGAACTGGCCGGCCTCGACCCCAAAATCCTGTCGACGCTGAAGCGCCGGCCGCCGGCACATCTTCTCCAGCATCTGCAAACGGGACACATCGTCAGCGTTCTGCGCTTCCTATCCGAGGCGCTGGCCGCCTATGACCGCTTCGACGAGAGGACTTTCTACGCCATCCTGGCCGCCGCCATCCGGCGCTACCAGGCGCAGAACCCGGATCTGTCGGAACGGTTCGCGCTCTTCGATCTGTTTGCTCCGAAGATCCCACGCATCGCCATCAACAAGGTGCGCTTCGCCATCGGCTACGGCGACAGCGGCGAACGCCCTCTGCCCGACCTTGGCACACCGCTCGACAATCCGCTTAACCCCGAGTCAGCCCGGCGATCTCCCATCAGCCCAGCCAGCTCCATAAGGAGTTCGCCATGACCCATACGCTTGACCTCGCAGGCATCGGCATCGGGCCGTTCAATCTCAGCCTCGCCGCCCATCTCGATGCGGTGGACGGCGTCGAAGCGCGCTTCTTCGATCGGGCGACGCGGCTCGAATGGCATCCGGGCATGATGCTGCCGGGCGTCGAACTGCAGACATCCTTCCTCAAGGATCTCGTCACCGCGACGCATCCGACCAGCCCATGGTCGTTCATGTCCTATCTGGTCGCGCAGAAGCGGTTCTATGAATTCCTCAACGCGGATTTCTCAGCCATCCCGCGGCCGGAATTCGCCCGCTATCTCGGATGGGTCGGCGAGAACTTGTCTTCGCTGCGCTTCGCCAGCGCCGTCGACCGGATCGACTTCGACGGAACGAATTTCAGGCTGCGTATCGGCCGCGAGCAGGTGAACGCGCGCAATCTCGCCATTGCCGTCGGGCTGGTGCCTAACATCCCCGCCTGGGCGCGGGCGGCGGCCTCCGATCAATGCTTCCACAACGCCCAGGCCGCCAACCGCCTCGATCGCCTGAGCGGACAGCGTGTCGCCGTGATCGGCGGTGGCCAGAGCGGCGCCGAAGTGCTTCTGCATCTGATCTCCTCCGACGGCTTCGCCGGCCGCGAAATCGAGTGGATCTCGATGCGGCCGAATTTCCTGCCACTGGACGACTC
Source organism: Mesorhizobium sp. M0659 (assembly GCF_040320605.1). Lineage (NCBI taxonomy): Bacteria > Pseudomonadati > Pseudomonadota > Alphaproteobacteria > Hyphomicrobiales > Phyllobacteriaceae > Mesorhizobium > Mesorhizobium sp. M0659. The sequence goes on along the minus strand of NZ_JAMYPY010000010.1, from coordinate 179,900 downwards.
GCCTTTCACCGACGAACTCTTCACGCCGGGCTATGTCGAAAACTTCCATCGGCTGCCGCAAGGGCGGCGCGAGACGATCCTGGAACAGCAGCTGCTTGCCGGTGACGGCGCATCGACGAGCACGCTGAAGGCGATCTATCGCCAGCTTTACACGCTGCGGCACCTCTCGGAGGAAACGACGGCGGTCAACATGACGCCGCACCGCGAAGTGCTGAACGTGACGCGGGAAGGCAGCGAATACCGGCTGATCATGCGCAACGGCTTCGACGGCGCCATCGAGACGCGCACCGTGGATGCGGTGGTTCTGGCCACCGGCTATGCCTTTGCCATTCCTGATTGCATGGCACCGCTCATGAACAGGATCGCGCTGGACGAGCGCGGTCATTACAGGCTCAACGCCAGCTTCGAGGTCGAATGGGACGGGCCCGACGACCGCCGGATCTACGCGCTCAATGCCGGCCGGCTCAGCCATGGCATAGCCGAGCCGCAGCTCAGCCTGATGGCTTGGCGCAGCGCCAAGATCGTCAATTCGCTGCTCGGGCGGGCACAGTTCGATCTCGATCTGCCCGATCCGCCGGTTGCCTGGAGTTCAAGGCACACGATACAAAGCCTGCATCATCTCGGCGCCAATGCGAGGATGACCGAATCGGGCGCCCGGTGATGTTTGTGGAGGCGGGCCGAAGAGCGTGGTACGGCGCGCGTTAAGGTTGACATCGACCCGTAAAGCTTTTCTGTGAGAGAGATCGTTCGGTCCTGCTGGAGGCTCAGCGCATGAAAACCCTTGGCCTCATCGGCGGCATGAGCTGGGAATCGACGGCGATCTATTATCGCCTGCTCAACGAGATCGTGCGCGAGCGGCTGAGCGGGCTGCATTCGGCAAAGCTGTTGCTCTATTCCTTCGACTTCGCCGAAATCGCCGACCGGCAGCATCATGGCGACTGGGACAGTGCGGGCGTGCTGCTGGCGGATGCCGCGCGCAAGCTGGAGGCGGGCGGCGCAGAGGGGCTTTTAATCTGCACCAACACCATGCACAAGCTCGCCGACCGGGTGCAGGCGGCGGTGTCGATCCCGCTTATCCACATTGCCGACGCCACGGCCGTCGCGGTCAAGGGCGCCGGCGTCAAGCGGCCGGCGCTGCTGGCGACCCGCTTCACCATGGAGCAGGATTTCTACAAGGGCCGGCTGACGGAGAAATACGGGCTGCAGCCCGTGGTGCCGGACCAGGCCGGGCGCGACATGGTGCACCAGGTAATCTACGACGAGCTTTGCCGGGGCATCGTCAACGCGGCATCGAAGGCGGCCTATATCGACGAGGTCGCCCGTCTGCGGCGCGATGAGAAGATCGATGGCGTCATCATGGGCTGCACCGAGATCACCATGTTGATTGGCGAGCGCGATTTCGACATTCCGGTGTTCGACACCACGCGCATCCATGCTGAGGCGGCGGTCGCATTCATGCTGCCCTGAAGGGTCAAAACAAGGATCAGGGCTGGGCAGCCACGGCGACATTGCCGCTGCCGGCCACTTTCAGCTTCCATCGATCTGCTTCCGTGCCGGCCAGATTGAGGTGCCCGGTCAGGAAATAAAGGCGACCGGTGTCGGGGCCTTTGGCTGTGCAAAACCGGTCCTGCAGATAGGAGGGAGGCGTCGCCTGACAATACAGGTTGGCCACGATGCTGGCCGGACGCGTGCGCGGCCTAAACAGCCTTCCGCTCCTTCACGAATTGCGCGCCGAAACTGCCGCGCGCTTGACTTCTTTTTGCAGCGACATTCAATGCATCCGGCATTGCTGTGAGGGGATGAAAGCAAGATGGAATTCGCGTTTCCGTGGCCGACCAGCCAGGGTGAATGGCTGGCTTGGTCCAGCGCCGTCGTCACCTTGGCGCTCGGTCTGCTGTTTTTCCTCGCGCCAGGGCTGGCATTTCGGATTCTGCGGCTGCAGGTCCGGCCCGAAAGGGCAGCGGCAATCGCGGAAGGGCGCGGCCGCATGTCGGGCTTCTATCTCGGCGTCAGCCTGTGCTGCATTCTGTTGGCGCAGCCGTGGCTCTATATGGCACTCGGCTTTTCCTGGCTGTTCACCGCTTTTGGCCGTTTGCTGTCGATGATGTCGGACGGCGCCAACACGCCTTTCAACTGGGCGTCGATCGTCGTCGAACTCGTCCTGGCCGCGTTGCCGCTTGCCTTCGTCTTCGGCTTTCTGCCCTGAATCGGCAGCCAATCCAAAGGCTTCGGTTGAACTCTGCGGCCGGATGCGACAATAGTGCCCGAAAAGCATGCGGGACGACGCATTGCGGTCTTAAAATGCCTGTGCTAGACGGCAATCGACTTTCGGCCGGGGATAGCGGAAGCCGCGCCTCCGTGCTTGGAAAAACTTAGTAAGGTCAAAGATTTAGCCAGAGTTTTTGCTCGCGCCAACAATCTGCGGCCCCTCAGACAAGAGAAAAGACGGTCCGTGGCTCAATCGTCATCGCCAATCTCAGGTGTCGCAGAACGCTACGCGGGTTCGCTGTTCGAACTTGCGCTGCAGTCGAATTCGGTGGCCAAGGTCGAGGCCGACCTCAACAGTTTCGCCAAGATGCTGGATGACAGCGCCGACCTGACGCGCCTCATCAACAGCCCGGTGTTCTCCAGCGAGGACCAGGCCAAGGCAATCGCGTCGATCGCCGACAAGGCCGGCATCACCGGCCTGACCGGCAATTTCCTGCGCGTCGTCGCCCGCAACCGCCGGCTCTTCGCGGTGCCCGGCATGATCAAGGCATTTCGCCGGATCTCTGCCGAACAGCGCGGTGAGACATCAGCCGAGGTCACTTCGGCGCATGAACTGACGGCTGCCCAGCAGACGGAACTCAAGGCCGCGCTGAAAAGCGTCGCCGGCAAGGACGTGGCCATCACTGTTACCGTCGATCCGTCGCTGCTCGGCGGGCTGGTGGTCAAGATGGGCTCGCGCCAGATCGATACGTCGCTCAAAACCAAACTCAATTCGCTCAAGCTTGCACTGAAAGAGGTCGGCTGATGGACATCCGCGCCGCGGAAATTTCCGCAATTCTCAAAGACCAGATCAAGAATTTCGGCAAGGAGGCCGAGGTCTCCGAAGTCGGCCAGGTGCTGTCCGTCGGTGACGGTATCGCTCGCGTCTATGGCCTCGACAATGTCCAGGCCGGCGAAATGGTCGAGTTCCCCGGCGGCATCCGCGGCATGGCGCTCAACCTCGAAGCCGACAATGTCGGCGTCGTCATCTTCGGCGCCGACCGCGACATCAAGGAAGGCGACATCGTCAAGCGCACCGGCGCCATCGTCGATACGCCTGTCGGCATGGGCCTGCTCGGCCGCGTCGTCGACGCGCTCGGCAATCCGATCGACGGCAAGGGCCCGATCAAGGCGACCGAACGCAAGCGCGTCGACGTCAAGGCGCCAGGCATCATCCCGCGCAAGTCGGTCAACGAGCCGATGTCGACCGGCCTCAAGGCCATCGATGCGCTGATCCCCGTTGGCCGCGGCCAGCGCGAGCTGGTCATCGGCGATCGCCAGACCGGCAAGACCGCGATCATCCTCGACACGATGCTCAACCAGAAGGCCGTGCACGACAACGGGCCGGAAAAGGAAAAGCTCTACTGCGTCTACGTCGCCATCGGGCAGAAGCGCTCGACGGTCGCGCAGTTCGTGAAGGTTCTCGAAGAGCGCGGCGCCCTTGAATATTCGATCATCGTCGCCGCCACAGCTTCCGATCCGGCGCCGATGCAGTTCCTGGCGCCGTTCACCGGCGCCACCATGGGCGAATATTTCCGCGACAACGGCATGCATGCGCTGATCAGCTATGACGATCTGTCGAAGCAGGCCGTCGCCTATCGCCAGATGTCGCTCTTGCTGCGCCGCCCGCCGGGTCGCGAAGCCTATCCGGGCGACGTGTTCTACCTGCATTCGCGCCTGCTCGAGCGCGCCGCCAAGCTCAACGACGATCTGGGTGGCGGTTCGCTGACCGCGCTGCCGATCATCGAGACGCAGGCCAACGACGTGTCGGCCTACATCCCGACCAACGTGATCTCGATCACCGACGGCCAGATCTTCCTCGAAACCAACCTGTTCTTCCAAGGCATCCGTCCGGCGGTCAACGTCGGCCTATCGGTGTCGCGCGTCGGTTCGTCGGCGCAGATCAAGGCGATGAAGCAGGTCGCCGGCTCGATCAAGGGAGAGCTGGCGCAGTACCGCGAAATGGCTGCGTTCGCGCAGTTCGGCTCCGATCTCGACGCCGCCACGCAGCGCCTGCTCAACCGCGGCTCGCGCCTGACCGAACTGTTGAAGCAGCCGCAGTTCTCGCCGCTCAAGGTCGAGGAGCAGGTCACGGTGATCTTCGCCGGCGTCAACGGCTATCTCGACAAGCTGGCGCTGAACCAGGTCGGCAAGTTCGAGCATGGTCTGCTCAGCCATATGCGCTCGGCCGGCAAGGACGTGCTGGACGGCATCCGCAAGGAAAAGGCGCTGTCGGACGATCTGCGCGCCAAGCTGAAGGCCGAGATCGACGCCTTCGCCAAGACCTTCGCTTGAGAAGAAGCCGGACGCTCGAGATCAGGTTTGAAGCATGCCTTCATTAAAAGACCTTCGTAACCGTATCGCCTCGGTCAAGGCGACGCAGAAGATCACCAAGGCGATGCAGATGGTCGCCGCGGCGAAGCTGCGCCGCGCGCAGGAAGCGGCGGAAGCGGCGCGTCCCTATTCCGAGCGGATGGGTGCGGTGCTGGCCAATATCACGCAGGCGATCGGCGGCGGCGGCGATGCCCCGGCACTGATGACCGGCACCGGCAAGGACGATGTGCATCTGCTCGTCGTCTGCACCGCCGAGCGCGGCCTTTGCGGCGGCTTCAACTCGCAGATTGCACGTCTGGCCCGCGACCATATCCGCCGGCTGCTGGCCGACGGCAAGCAGGTCAAGATCATCTGCGTCGGCAAGAAGGGTTTCGACATTCTGCGCCGAGACTATGCCTCGCTCATTATCGACCGCGTCGACCTGCGCGATGTCAAGAAGCTCGGCTTCGTCAATGCCGATGCCATCGCCCGTAAGATCATCCATCTGTTCGGCGAAGGCGGCTTCGATATCTGCACGCTGTTTTATTCGCAGTTCAAGTCGGTGATCAGCCAGATTCCGACCGCGCAGCAGATCATTCCTGCCGGCGTGGCCTCCGCTCCCGCCGAAGCGACCGCGGGTGGCAATGCCGTCTACGAATACGAGCCGGAGCCGGGCGAGATCCTCACCGACCTCATTCCGCGCAACATCTCGGTCCAGGTCTTCCGCGCGCTGCTCGAAAACGCAGCCGGCGAGATGGGCGCCAAAATGAGCGCCATGGACAATGCAACGCGCAATGCCGGCGACATGATCAACAAACTGTCGATCACCTATAACCGCCAGCGGCAGGCGCAGATCACCAAGGAACTGATCGAAATCATTTCGGGCGCCGAAGCGCTCTAGGCGCGACCGCCAGGAGGTCATCGACCTTCTGATGGAGCGTGAGAAACAAAGGACGAGAAGGGTAAAGACGATGGCGAAAGCAGCGACCCCCGCGAAGACGGCCCCCAAGGCGGCCGCAAAGGCTCCGGCAGCAGCGGCGAAGGCCGCTCCGGCCAAGAAGGCGGCCGCGCCCGCCAAGGCCGCGGCTCCGGCAGTGAAGACGACGAGCGTTGCCGTCAAGAAGACCGGCGCCATCGGCAAGGTTCGCCAGGTCATCGGCGCCGTCGTCGACGTGCAGTTCGGCGATCATCTGCCGGCCATTTTGAACGCCATCGAAACCTCCAATGTCGGCAACCGCCTGGTGCTCGAAGTTGCCCAGCATCTGGGCGAAAACACCGTGCGCTGTATCGCCATGGATTCCACCGAAGGCCTGGTTCGCGGCCAGGACGTCTATGACACCGGCGCGCCGATCACCGTTCCGGTCGGCCCGGGCATGCTCGGCCGCATCATCAACGTCATCGGCGAGCCGGTCGACGAAGAAGGCCCGGTCGACGGCATCGAGATGCGCGCCATCCACCAGCCGGCGCCTACCTATGTCGAACAGTCGACGGAAGCGCAGATCCTGATCACCGGCATCAAGGTGCTCGACCTTCTGGCGCCCTACGCCCGCGGAGGCAAGATCGGCCTGTTCGGCGGCGCCGGCGTCGGCAAGACGGTTCTGATCCAGGAGCTGATCAACAACGTCGCCAAGGCGCATGGCGGCTTCTCGGTCTTCGCCGGCGTCGGCGAGCGCACCCGCGAGGGCAACGATCTTTATCACGAGTTCATCGAGTCCGGCGTCAACAAGAAGGGCGGCGGCGAAGGCTCCAAGGCGGCACTGGTCTATGGCCAGATGAACGAGCCGCCGGGCGCGCGTGCCCGCGTCGGCCTGACCGGCCTGACGGTCGCCGAATATTTCCGCGACCAGGGCCAGGACGTGCTGTTCTTCGTCGACAACATCTTCCGCTTCACGCAGGCCGGTTCTGAAGTGTCGGCGCTGCTCGGCCGTATTCCTTCGGCCGTGGGTTACCAACCAACGCTGGCCACCGACATGGGTGCGCTGCAGGAACGCATCACCACAACGACCAAGGGTTCGATCACTTCGGTGCAGGCGATCTACGTGCCGGCCGACGATTTGACCGACCCGGCGCCTGCGACCTCGTTCGCCCACCTGGACGCGACGACCGTGCTCAACCGCGCGATCTCGGAAAAGGGCATCTACCCCGCCGTCGATCCGCTCGACTCGACCTCGCGCATGCTCGATCCGCTGGTCGTCGGCGAGGAGCACTATGCCGTCGCCCGCCAGGTGCAGTCGATCCTCCAGCGCTATAAGTCGCTGCAGGACATTATCGCCATCCTTGGCATGGATGAGCTGTCGGAAGAGGACAAGCAGACGGTGGCCCGCGCCCGCAAGATCGAGCGCTTCCTGTCGCAGCCGTTCTTCGTCGCCGAAGTGTTTACGGGTGCGCCGGGCAAGCTGGTCGACCTCGCCGACACAATCAAGGGCTTCAAGGGCCTCTGCAACGGCGACTACGATCACCTGCCGGAAGCCGCCTTCTACATGGTCGGCGGCATCGACGAAGCGGTCGAGAAGGCTCAGCGCCTGGCGGCTGAAGCAGCGTAATCAAGGCAATAGGGAGTAGTCAGTAGTCAGTAGTGAATAGCGGCCGGGTGATCAGGACAGCTGTCCTCGCCCTACTCCCTACTCACTATTCCCTACTCACTAAATTGACATGGCTGAAGCTTTCAAGTTCGAACTGGTCTCGCCGGAGCGCCTCCTGGTTTCCGAGCAGGTCGAGTCCGTCGTCATTCCAGGCGCCGAAGGTGAAATGACAGTCATGGCGCACCATGCGCCAGTCATGACCACGATCAAGCCGGGCGTCGTCACGCTGAAGACCGCCGGCGGCAAGGAAGAACGCTATGTGGTGTTCGGCGGCTTTGCCGACATCGTCCCTGCCGGATGCACGCTGCTCGCCGAATCGGCGGTCGCCGTCGGCGATATCGACCGCGCCGATCTCGCCCGCCGCATCCAGGAAGCCAAGGAAGACGCCGCCGACGCCAAGGACGACCAGAGCCGCAGCAAGGCGGAGCAGTTCCTTAGCCAGCTTACCACGCTCGAAGGCGCGCTGCTGCCGGCGTAAGCCGCAGAATGACTGGACGTGATCCGAGGGGTCATGGTCGGGCAAAGGTATGAAACAGGCCGGGCTTAAGCCCGGCTTTTTGTATCCGGGCGACGTCAGGTCACCTGGTCTTTCCCGGTATACCCAGTGCCGCGAGCGCGAGCGCCACCCCGCCTTGCAGGATATGCTCGCGATGAGCGGCAACCAGTTCGATCAGCGTCTGGCGGTCGGGGCTGCCGCTGGCGAAGCCGGCGAGGTCAAACACCGTCACCACCCGTTCCAGCGTCGGCTGCGCTCCGAGCGCCGCCAGTGCCGCGTCGAGCGGATCGGTAAAGTGGGCTTCCGGCAGGTCCTTGCCGCGCGCCTCGCAGGCGGCGATCCAGGCGGCGATCACCAGCGTCAGATGCTCCGGGACCAGGCCGGCCTGGATGCACTCGATGGCGGTAGCGACAATGCGCTGCGGCAATTTCTGGCTGCCGTCATTGGCGATCTGCGCGGTGCGGTGGGCCAGCGCGGTGTTGGAGAAACGTTCGGCAAGTTCGGCCGTATAGGCTGACGTGTCGAGCCCGGCATCCCCAGGCAATGTCGGGATGGCCTCGGCCCAGAGCCGGTCGACGAACGCGCGGATCGCGGGATCCGCGAAGGCGCGGTCGACGGTGACGTGGCCGCTGAGCAGGCCGATATAGGCGATGCCCGAATGGGCGCCGTTGAGCAGCCGAAGCTTCATGTCCTCGAACGGCCGGACATCCTCGACCATGGTGACGCCGAATTTCTCCCAGGCCGGGCGGCCGGCTGGAAACCTGTTTTCGATCACCCATTGCCGGAACGGTTCGGTCATCACCGGCCAGGCGTCCTCGAGGCCGAGTTCGACCGCGATGCGCGCCCGGTCGGCATCGGTGGTTGCCGGCACGATGCGGTCGACCATGCTCGATGGGAATGCAACGTCATCGGCTATATGACCGGCGAGGGCAGCGTCGCCTGAAGCAGCAGCGCCGGCATCGCGCAGTTTTGCAAACCCGACCAGCAGCCGGTGCAGCGTGGCGCCATTGGCCGGCAGGTTGTCGCAGCAAAGCACGGTGAAGGGCGGCGTGCCGGCGGCCCGGCGTCGCACCAGCGCTTCCGCCAGGAATCCATGCGCTGTCCTGGGAGATCCGGGATTGCCCAGATCGTGGACGATATCGGGATGGTTTTCGTCGAGGCTGCCGTCGGCGGCCCTGAGATAGGCCTTTTCGGTGATGGTCAGGGTGACGATGCGGGTGCGCGGGTCGGCCAGCGCGGCCAGCACCGCGCCGGGGTCTTCCGGCGCGACCAGCATCGACTGGATCGAGCCGATAATGTGCAGCGCTTCGCCATCGCTGCCGCGCACCGCCAGCGTGTAGAGCCCGTCCTGTGGCGTCAGCGCATCGCGCGTGTCGGGGCTGCGCAGCGAGACGCCGACAATGCCCCAGCCGGTCTCGCCGGCCGCCAGGCAGTCATCGACATAGGCGGCCTGATGGGCACGGTGGAAGGCTCCAACGCCGAGATGGACGATGCCTGGGGCGACACTGGCGCGATCATAGGCGGGGACGGCGACCGAGGCCGGCAAGGATTGCACTGTTGCGTTGGAAAGGCGTCTGCTGGTCATGGCGCGGCTTGTCGCTGGATGGTGTGCGGGGCGGGATCTGCTAGCGGCGTAACATCCGCTCTTCCGCCGCACAATGACCTGACGCCGGTTAAAAGTCATCATACAACAATCCAGTTTTTGTATGTTGACATTATTTCTTTCCAATCCTACCGATATCGCCCCTGGGAGGAACGACGTGGCGGGACTGACCCATCCGGATCTGCTTTTTGCCGCCGAAGGGCGCGCGCTGTCGATCGCGCGCGATCTCCATGCCGGCATCAAGGACCTGCCGATCATCAGCCCGCACGGCCACACCGATCCGCGTTGGTATGCGCTCAACGAGCCATTCCCCGATCCCGCGCAATTGCTGGTGGTGCCCGACCACTACATTTTCCGTATGCTGTTCAGCCAGGGCGTGCGGCTGGAAGATCTCGGCGTCCCGACCCTCGACGGCTCGCCGGTCGAGACCGATCCCAGGGCGATCTGGCGGCGCTTCGCCGAGCACTATTACCTCTTCCGCGGCACGCCGACGCGGTTGTGGCTCGACCATGTGCTCGAGCATCTGTTCGGCATCGAAGAGCCGCTCAACGCCAGCGCCGCTAGCCGCCATTACGACACCATCGCGGCGCTTTTGCAGCGCGACGATTATCGCCCACGCGCGCTGTTCGAGCGCTTCAACATCGAGGTCATCGCGACGACCGAGGGCGCACTCGACGATCTCCAATGGCACAAGACGATCCGCGACAGCGGCTGGCAGGGCCGCGTCATCACTGCCTACAGGCCGGATGCTGTCGTCGATCCCGACTTCGAAGGATTTTCGGCCAATCTCGATCGTCTGGGCGAGATCACCGGCTGCGACACCGGCACATGGGCCGGCTATCTCGACGCGCATCGCAATCGCCGCGCTTTCTTCAAAAGCTTCGGCGCAACCTCATCGGACCACGGCCATCCGACGGCCGAGACCGCCAATCTTTCCGATGCGGCGGCGGAAGAGCTGTTCAACCGCATCCGCCGCGGCTCGGACGACGAGCGCGAGCGCAAGCTGTTTCGCGCCCAGATGCTGACCGAGATGGCCAAGATGAGCCGCGACGACGGGCTGGTCATGCAGATCCATCCCGGCTCATGGCGCAACCATTCGCCCGGAATTCTTCAGAGATTCGGCCGCGACAAAGGCTTCGATATTCCGACCCGCACCGACTATGCCGCGGCGCTCAAACCCTTGCTCGACTGCGTCGGGCTGGAGCGCGACCTCTCCATCATTCTGTTCACGCTCGACGAGACCAGCTACGCGCGCGAACTGGCGCCGCTGGCCGGCGTCTATCCGGCGTTGAAGCTCGGGCCGGCCTGGTGGTTCCACGACAGTCCGGAAGGCATGCGCCGGTTCCGCGAGATGACCACCGAGACCGCCGGCTTCTACAACACCGTCGGCTTCAACGATGACACCCGTGCCTTTCCGTCGATTCCCGCCCGTCACGATGTGGCGCGCCGGGTTGACTGCGCCTTTCTCGCCCGTCTCGTCGCCGAGCACCGGCTGCGTGAGGACGAGGCGCATGAGCTGGCGCGGGAGCTTGCCTACACGCTTGCCAAGAAGGCGTACCGGCTGTGAGCCGGGCGCGTGGAATTTTAAAAGGGAGGAAGACAGTCATGTTGCATTTTTCAAAACTGATGGCAGCCACATTCGCCTTCGGCTCGCTGATGATCGGCGTTGCCGGCGCCCAGACCGTACTGCGCTCGGCCGACACCCATCCGGACGGGTATCCGACCGTCGAGGCGGTCAAATATCTCGGCGAGCTCATCAAGGAGCGCACCGCCGGCCGCTATTCGGTCGAGGTCTATCATTCGGCGCAGCTCGGCGAGGAAAAAGACACGATCGAGCAGACGCAGACCGGTGTCATCGATCTGAACCGCGTCTCGATGGGTCCGTTCAACGGCATCGTGCCGGAAACCGCGGTGCCGTCGCTGCCCTACATGTTCCGTTCGGTCGAGCACATGCGCCATGTCATGGACGGGCCGATCGGCGACGAGATCCTCAAGGCCTTCGAGACGCATGATCTGGTCGGCCTTGCCTTCTACGATTCCGGCGCCCGTTCCTTCTACAACACCAAGAAGGACATCACCTCGATCGCCGATCTGAAAGGCATGAAGTTCCGCGTCATCCAGTCCGACGTGTTCGTCGACATGGTCAACGCGCTTGGCGCAAACGCCACGCCGATGGCCTATGGCGAGGTCTATTCGGCGCTCGAAACCGGCGTCATCGACGGCGCCGAGAACAACTGGCCCAGCTTCGAATCCGCCAAGCACTACGAAGTCGCCAAGCACTATACCGTCGACCAGCACCAGATCGTGCCGGAAGTGCTGGTGATGTCGAAATCGAGCTGGGACAGACTGACGCCGGAAGACCAGGCGATCGTCAAGCAGGCGGCCAAGGATAGCGTCGTCAAGATGCGCGAATTGTGGGACGCGCAGGAGAAGAAGTCGCGAGAGATCGTCGAGAAGGCCGGCGTCAAGGTCAGCGAGATCGACAAGCAGCCGCTGATCGATGCGATGAAGCCGGTCTACGACAAGTATCTGAAGACGCCGGAGCTCAAGGACCTCGCGACGCGCATCCAGGCGACCAAGTGATTTTCTGGCGGGGCGGCATGGCGCCGCCCCGCCAATCGCTTTTAGGGGACGGAAAGACCGGGAGGATCGGATGACTGCGGGAACGGCCAGGAGCGGAGCGCCACCGCGCTTCAGCGCGGTGCTTTCGAAGATTTGCGACGGTGCGCTCTATCTCGCGGGCATCGGGATGGTCGCCATGACCGCGCTTGTTGCCTACCAGGTGTTTTCCCGCTTCGTGCTCAACGCGTCACCGAGCTGGACCGAAGTCACCGCCATCATGCTGATGAACTGGTTCATCTTCCTGGGCGCTGCCGTCGGCGTGCGCGAGAATTACCATATGGGCTTCGACGTGCTGCTCTATATCCTGCCCAAGGGCAGCAAATGGGCGCTGCGCACCCTGTCCGACCTGATCGCGTTCGGCTTCGGCTTCGGCATGGTCTGGTACGGCTGCAAGCTGGTCGGGCTGACCTGGCACACTGTCATCCCGGCGCTCGAACTTCCCGGCGGTTTCGACTATCTGCCGCTGGTTGCCGGCGGCTTTCTGATCTGCCTGTTCTCGGCCGAACGCATCGCGCTGCGCTGGTCCGGCGCCGACATCGACAAGGATATCAATCTCGAAGAAGTGCCGGAAATGCCGGCCGTGCAGGAGGCCTAGATGGAACTCTGGATCCTGTTTGGCGTCTTCACGCTTTTGATGTTTGCCGGCACGCCGATCGCCTTTTGCCTGGGTGCGGCGTCCTTCGCCACCGCGCTTTATCTCGGCCTGCCGCCCCTGGTGGTGTTCCAGCAATTGAAGTCGGGCATGTCGGCGTTCTCGCTGATGGCGATCCCGTTCTTCATCTTTGCCGGCGACCTGATGGTGCGCGGCGGCATCGCGCAGCGCATCGTTTCCTTTGCCGGCTCGCTGGTCGGTCATGTCCGCGGTGGGCTCGGTCAGGTCAACATCATCGCCGCGACGTTGTTCGGCGGCATTTCCGGCTCGGCTGTGGCGGAAGCCGCTGCCGTCGGCGGGCTGATGATCCCGCAGATGAAAGCGCGCGGCTACGGAGCCGACTATGCCGTCAACGTCACCTCGATGGCGGCGCTGATCGCGCTGCTTCTGCCGCCGTCGCAGAACATGATCATCTATTCGATCGCCGGCGGCGGCAAGATTTCGATCGCCGACCTGTTCACCGCCGGTATCCTGCCTGGTCTGCTGTTCGCCGCTTCGCTGATGGTCACCGCCTATTTCGTCGCCCGCAGCCGCGGCTACCCGGTCGAGGCTTTTCCCGGCTTCTCGCGTGTCGGCCAGCTGGCGGTCATCGCCATCCCCGGACTTCTGCTCATCGGGATCATCTTCGGCGGCGTTCGCTCGGGCATTTTCACGGCGACGGAAAGCTCCTGCATCGCCATCATCTACGCTTTGCTGGTCACCGTCTTCGTCTACCGGTCGATGGCCTGGGGCGATTTCGTCCATGCCACAAAGGGCGCGGTGCGCACGACCTCAATGGTGCTGCTGATCATCGGCACGGCGGCCTCGTTCAGCTGGCTGATGGCCTATCTCAAAGTGCCGGTGTTGCTGATCGCAGGCATGAACGCCATCTCCACCGATCCGCTGGTGGTGCTGCTTCTGCTCAACGTCTTGATGCTGCTGCTCGGCACCTTCATGGACATGGGGCCGATGATCATCATCTGCACGCCGATCTTCCTGCCGCTGGTCACCCATTACGGCGTCGACCCCGTGCATTTCGGCGTCATCACCATCCTCAATCTCGGCATTGGCCTCAACACGCCACCGGTCGGCACGGTGCAGTTCGTCGCCTGTGCCGTCGGCAAGATTACGGTCTGGGAAGCGATGCGCTCGATCTGGCCGTTCTATGGCGCGGGCATCCTGGTTCTGGGGCTGGTGACCTATATTCCGGCGATTTCGCTCTGGTTGCCGAGCGTGTTCAAATAGGCGTCTTCAAACAGGGGTGCGATATGGCATCGGATAGCGCTGTTGATCTCAGGGTCGAGAGAAAACCCAAACTGTCGGAGACCGTCGTTGCGGCGATCCGCAAGCAGTTGCAGGCGGGCGAGATCCTGCCCGGCCACAAATTGCCGACCGAGGGCCAGCTGACCGAGACCTTCGGCGTCAGCCGCACCGTCATCCGCGAAGCGCTGGCCAAGCTCGCCGCCGACGGGCTGGTCGAGGCGCGCCAGGGCGCAGGCGTGTTCGTCACCGAGCACATCTCAACGATGTTCGGCGCGCTCGCCGCCGACATGGGCAGCAAGGATTCCATCGCGCTCAATGTGCTCGAAGTGCGCCTGGCCGTCGAAATCGAATCGGCCGGGCTCGCCGCCATTCGCCGCAACGCCGCGCAGGAAGCAGCGATCCAGGAAGCGTTCTTCGAATTCGAACGGCTGCTTCTCAACAGCGAGCCGACCGGTCCGGCCGATCTCGCCTTCCACCGGGCAATCGCCAGCGCCACCAACAACCCGTTCTATGTCGAGATGCTCGATGTGCTCGGACGCCGCGCCATTCCCTGCGACGTGACCTCGCCCTGGTCGACGGAACTTGTGCAATCCGACAGCTATCAGCGCGGGCTGCAGCGCGAGCATCTGGTGATCCTGAATGCGATCACGTCAGGCGACGCCGAAGCCGCGCGCGAGGCGATGCGCACCCATCTCACCGCCAGCCAGCAGCGCTACCGCGAGCGCCTGCACGCCCGCCAGGTCTTTTATGCCGACTCGGTCAGGGCGACGGCATCCGAATAACCATTTCAGCCGGAGCAGTAATGTCTCAAAGTCACCCGCATACCGATTTCACCTCGCGTTTCGCCATCGACCCGGTTGCCGCGGCTTCTATGGGCACCGACGAACTGCGGCACAACTTCCATATTGACGACCTGTTCCAGCCGGGACGCGTCAGCCTGACCTATGCCCATTATGACCGCATGATCGTCGGCGGCGCCGTGCCGGAAGGGACAGCGCTGCCGCTGGAAGCGATCAAGCCAACGGGGACCAGGAATTTTCTCGACCGCCGCGAGCTGATCATCGTCAACATCGGCGGCGCCGGCTCGGTGACGGCAGATGGCGACACCCACCAGTTGCAGGCGCGCGACATGCTCTATCTAGGCATGGGCAGCACCGACGTGGCGTTCGCGTCGGCCGACAAGGCAGCGCCGGCCAAATTCTATCTGCTCAGCGCCCCGGCGCATCACGCCTATCCGAACCGGCTGATCCGCATCGGCGACGCCAAGCGGCTCGACCTCGGCAGCAAGGAAACCTGCAATGAGCGCTCGATCTTCCAGTTCATCCATGCCGATGGCGTCAAGACCTGCCAGCTGGTCGTCGGCATGACGCAGCTGGCGCCGGGCTCGGTGTGGAACACCATGCCTTGCCATGTGCATGACCGGCGCATGGAGGCCTATCTCTATTTCGACCTGCCGGAGACGGCGCGCGTCTTCCATTTCATGGGCGAGCCGGACGAAACCCGCCACATCGTCATGGCCAATGAGGAGGCAGTGCTGTCGCCCGGCTGGTCGATCCATTCAGGGGCAGGCACCTCGAATTATTCCTTCATCTGGGCGATGGCCGGCGACAATGTCGACTACACCGATGTCGACCCGGTGCCGCTGGGCGAACTGCGTTGAGCGGCCCTTCCTCCTTCAGCCTGGCCGGCAAGCGCGTCCTGGTCACCGGCGCAAACACCGGCATCGGCCAGGGCATCGCGGTCTCGATCGCGCGCGCCGGCGGCACCGTCATCGGTGTCGGCCGCTCGGCGATGGACGACACGGAAAGACAAGTCGCGGAAGCCGGCGGCCAGTTCGAGACTGTGCGGTGCGATCTCGCCGATCATGTTGCCGCCAAGGCCATGCTCGACCAGGTGTGGGAGAAGACCGGCCCGATCGACGGGCTGGTCAACAATGCCGGCATCATCCGCCGCGCCGATGCGGTCGATTTCTCGGAAACCGACTGGGACGACGTCGTCGACGTCAATCTGAAGACGCTGTTCTTTCTCAGCCAGGGTTTTGCCAGGCGCGTGCTGACCGACCCGAGGCGGCGCGGCAAGATCGTCAACATCGCCTCGGTGCTGAGTTTCCAGGGCGGCATCCGCGTCGCGTCCTATACCGCGTCGAAACATGGCGCGCTCGGCATAACCCGGCTGCTGGCCTGCGAATGGGCGGCAAAAGGCATCAACGTCAACGCCATTGCGCCCGGCTATATCGAAACCAACAACACCGAGGCGTTGCGCGCCGATCCCGACCGCAGTGCTGCCATCCTGGCGCGCATTCCGGCGGGACGTTGGGGCGGGCCGGAAGACATAGGCGATGCCGCCGTGTTCCTGCTGGCGCCAGCGTCCGACTATATGCATGGCGCGGTGGTTCCCGTGGACGGCGGCTGGCTGGCGCGATGAGGAGATGGTCATGATTGAAGCCAAGATTTTCGCACAGCCCGGCGAGAGCGCGTGGACGCCGACGCCGGACGGCAACAGGCGGCGCGTTCTCGTCTCCACCGATGAGCTGATGATGGTCGAGTTCGGCTTCGACAAGGGCGGCGTCGGCGCGCTGCATTCGCACCCGCATGTCCAGGCCAGCTATGTCGCCGAAGGCCGCTTCGAGGTGACCATCGACGGCCGCACCGCGACCATCGAGACCGGCGGCAGCTTCATCGTGCCGTCCAATCTGGGGCACGGCGTCAAGGCGCTGGAGGCCGGGCGCCTGGTCGACAGCTTTACCCCGCACCGCGCCGATTTCCTGGCCTGACCTTTTTCGGCAATTCCAGAAACAGGAAACCCGCGCCTCCTGGGGAGGCGCGGGCTGTTGCCTGTGCGCTCGTGGCGCAGCGGTACTCGAAACATCGCCGCAGGGTTGGACGGTGCCGCAACATGGTGAAGATAGGTTTAACGATGCCAATCAGGTCGATCGCCGGTGGGGTGTTGCTGCTGCTTGTTGTGGTCACGCAGGGGCTGCGCTAATCGTTCTGTCCACGCCGCTGCTTCGGGCGGCCGATCGAAACATCAGTGATGCAGATATTGACGACAAGCGTGCCGACGCACGATCCCAAACGGCGCGTCCTCAAGGACGTGTTCGGCTTCGACGATTTCCGTCCCGGACAGGCCGCGGTGATGGAGGCGCTGCTTGGCGGCCGCCATGTGCTGGCCGTCATGCCGACGGGTGCCGGCAAATCGCTGTGCTACCAGGTTCCGGCGCTGGTCAAGGGTGGGCTGACCATTGTCGTTTCGCCGCTAGTGGCGCTGATGCAGGATCAGGTCGCGGCACTGCGCCTCGCCGGCGTCGCCGCCGATACGATCAATTCCTCGATCGACCGTGATGCCAATGTCGCGGCATGGCGCCGCGTCGCGTCGGGCCAGACGCGGCTGCTCTACCTCGCGCCGGAACGGCTGATGACCGAGCGGATGCTGGATGCGCTTGCCAGGCTCGATGTCAGCCTGATCGCCATCGACGAGGCGCATTGCATTTCGCAGTGGGGGCCGGCGTTCCGGCGCGAATATGAAGACCTGTCGCAGCTGCGTGGCATCTTTCCCGACGTACCGATCATTGCGGTGACGGCGACGGCGGACGAGACGACGCGGGCAGACATCGAGAGACGGCTGTTTGGCGGGCGTGTCGAAACGCAGGTGCTTGGCTTCGACCGGCCCAACATCAAGCTTGCCATCGAGCCCAAGCAGGACAGCAAGCGGCAGTTGCTCAACTTCATCGAGCGCCATCAGGGGCGCAGCGGCATCGTCTACTGCCTGTCGCGCAAGAAGACCGAAGAGATGGCGGCATTCCTCGAAAAGAACGGCGTCCCCGCGCTCGCCTATCACGCCGGCATGAGCAAGGAGGCGCGTGATGCCAACCAGAACGCCTTCATGACGCTGTCGGGCGTCGTCATGGTGGCGACCATCGCCTTCGGCATGGGGATCGACAAGCCTGATGTCGCGTATGTCTTCCACACCGACCTGCCGGGCAGCCTCGAGGCCTATTACCAGGAAATCGGCCGCGCCGGTCGCGACGGCCGGGCGGCGGAGGCGCATATGCTTTACGGCCTTGGCGACATCCGCATGCGCCGCATGTTCATCGACGACGAGGACGCCGCTGTCGAACACAAGCGCCGCTCGCATGGCCGGCTCGATACGCTGATCGGCTATTGCGAGACGGCCGAGTGCCGCCGCCAGGTGCTGCTCGGTTATTTCGGTGAAGAGGCGGTCCCTTGCGGCAATTGCGACAATTGCCTGGAACAGGCGCCGCGCGCCGACGGCACCTCCGAGGCGCGCCTCATCCTGGCGGCGGTGGCGCAGAGCGGCGAGCGCTTCGGCGCCGGCCATGTCATCGACATCCTGATCGGCCACGAGACTGAAAAGATCGCGGCAAGGGGGCATCACAGGCTGGCAGCCTTCGGCAATGGCGCCGCGCACAAGAAGGATTTTTGGCAATCTATGATTCGCCAGCTGGTCGCGAACGGTTTCCTGATGCCGGACCCGGCCGGCCATGGCGGGTTGGCCATCGCGGACAAGGGCCACGCACTCGGCCGGGACGAGGTGCCGTTCCAGTATCGGGTCGAGATGCGCACGCGCGCCGCGCGCCGCGCGGCTCGCGCCGGGCAGAGCCCCCAGAGCGAAAATGTAGATGCGTCGCTGCTCGCGGCGCTCAAGACGCTGCGGCTGCGTCTGGCCAAGGAACGCCAGGTGCCGGCCTATGTGGTGTTTTCGGATCGTACACTGATCGACATGGCCGAGCGTCGTCCGCAAGACCTCGACGATTTTGCCGGGGTGAATGGCGTCGGCGCCGCCAAACTCAAGGAGTTCGGCAAGGCTTTTGTGAGCGCCATTGCCGCGCACCTTTCCGAGACGCCAGGCTGAAAGGGTTTTGCTGGACCAAAGCCCGATCCGGCATCAGTACGCCTTCAACTTGCCCGCCCGCTTATCCTTTCATTTTGGCGCTACCCTGCCGTAGGGGAATGGCCTTCTAAATTGTATGGAACCGGACGACAACACACATTCCTGAATCTATGCGGTCGATTCTTCGGATGTAGCCGTGACTATGGAAACCCGCTGTTGCGCGCGGATGGCGGTTTTCTCGGCCTTGGAGACGCTACCTCGGCAGCCGCTATCCGCTGACCCGAATGGTATGATTCAGACCATCTTTGTTGTTGAAAACCCGCTTTCGACGGGAGTATAAAACTCGAGGTTACCATTGCTTTTCGTATAGAGGCTGTGGTGGAAACGTGGGTCCAATCCGCAAAGCATTGCCTTGCGTGGAAGTGGTCGAAGCCTGCGGCGGATGGTCCGTTCCTGTGGCCAAGGAAGACCAGGAAATTACCCGATCATTCGTGATTGAACCGTTTGCGCTGTCCTATGCTGAGGGCCAGCGGATACGCCTGCATCTCGACAAGTTCGTTCGTCTGTAGAGAGGCTAAGCCCGATGAAAGACCGGTGGGAACCTGACCACCAGTTCATTGAAAGCGCCCGCCGTAGCCAGCTCCGAGCGGAGAGCCAACTGGACTCCCTGCAATCGACCATCGCCGAAACGCGACGCGTCCTAGAGGCTTCACGGAAGCTCTTGGAAAAGATAGGGAATGGCCGGTGCAGGTTGGGCATGCTTGTGGGGCTTCACCGCACCGGCCACTGCGGGAAGATATGAGGCCCCCCGCGCCGCCTAAGATATAGGCATATTAGCAATCGCGCAATTAACCCTATTGCGCTACCCAGCCGTAGAGGCAAGGAAATCGGAGAAGTTGGTGCCGGTTAACCGCCAGCACGCGAGCAAGTCATTCTGAAAGCATGAAAAACGCGATTTTGCTCGTGCCAATTGAGCGTCTGAAATCTAGTTCCTCCTGCCGATTATCCCTAAGTTAACTGGAATACTTATATCCCCGAAGGGTTGCGAATCAGTCGATTGTCAAGCGCATGCCATGGAGCAAGCAAGGGATCGATTTGAGCAGAAGGGCCGCAGCGGTCGAAGCGCGCTGGGAAATCCGAGCGGCTTCGGCAATTGTCCGCTCTGGCTCGCCCGCTACAACTCGACTCGCGCAGTGTGGACGGAATCACCGGCCATGTGGACGAGAACAATCTGGCGATGTCGTTCACCGAGTTTCGTTCGCGCTACAGCCTCTAAGGGCAAGGTAATCAAGGCGCTCGGATCGCCGCCTCAGGCGGCTTCGCGTTCGGCCTGCGCAGTCGGGTCCGGCTCCTGGCGGCTGTACTGCCGCGGCGAACAGCCCATGACGCGCTTGAATGCCGTGCTGAAGGCGCTTTCGGATTCGTAGCCGAGCGCCAGGGCGATGACGGAAACCGGATCGCCGGAATGCATCAGCCTGTCGCCGGCCAGCATCATGCGCCAGCGCGTCAGATAATCCAGGGGTGAGGCCCCGACCGTCTGCTTGAATCTGAGCGCAAAAGTCGATCGCGACATGCCGGCGCGCTCCGCCAGTTGCTGCAATGTCCAGCCATGCGCCGGGTCCTCGTGCATGGCGCCGATCGCCGCGCCGATCTGCCTGTCGGTGAGTGCGAACAGCCAGCCGACATTGCCTTGCGCGGTCATATGCAGGCGCAAGGCCTCGATCAGGATCATGTGGGCGAGGTGCTCGACGATGAGAAAGCCGCCGGGACGCCGCTGGCGCAATTCCTGCATCATCCGCTCCACCGGCCAGCGAAGCGCCGAATGGTCGCTCTCGCCGCGGATGTGGACGATGGGCGGCAGCATCCGCAACAGGATGCCGGCATGGTCGCCGGACAGCGTGAAGCGACTGCTGACCAGGAGGAAATCGCCGCCGCCATTATGGACGGTGATGCCGCCGGTCCGCGCCGGTGAAAAGATCGTTCGCGCATCGACCGTCGGCAGGCCGAGATCGCTGGCAAGGCGGAAAGGCCGGCCGCGCGGCAACAGGAAGCAGTCGCCCACGTCCAGCCGCACCGCGTCAGGGACGCCCTCGACCGACAGCCAGCATCGGCCGGACACCACGGCGCCGCATTTGATGGCGGCCTGCTGGTCAGGGAACTGGATCGCCCAGTCGCCACCGGTTTCCAGCCCAGCCGACAGGTAATTGCGCGGCTTCAGTAGCGACAGCACGTCTGACAGCGGATCCATGAGCGTTCTCGGACGATTGCGAAGATATCTCGGATTTTACAGTATAGATCGTATGATCGCAACCTTCTATCTCCTTCGGCAACGGGCTGCCTGTACGGCCTTCGCCGAAAACCAAGGAGAAATGATCATGCGTGTGTTCGTTACCGGGGCTACCGGTTTTGTCGGTTCGGCTGTTGTGCGGGAATTGCTCGGGGCGGGCCATCAGGTGCTTGGCCTCGCGCGGTCGGAAGCAGGTGCGGAGTCGATCGTGGCCGCGGGCGCCGAGGCGCATCGCGGCGATATCGAGGATTTCGAGAGCCTGCGCAGCGGCGCTGCCCAATCGGATGGCGTCATCCACACGGCCTTCAACCACGACTTTTCGAGATTCGCCGCCAGTTGCGCAGTTGACCAGCGCGCCATCGAAACGCTCGGCGCGGCGCTCGAGGGTTCCGAGCGGCCGCTGCTTGTCACCTCCGGACTCGCCGGTTTTGCTCAGGGAAGGCCGGCAACCGAAGACGACAAACCTGCGCCTCCATCGGTCTCCATGCCGCGCGCTTCGGAAGCAACGGCCGTGGCGCTCGCAGCGCGCGGGGTGCGCGCATCGACGGTGCGGCTGGCGCCGACCGTCCATGGCGAGGGCGATCACGGTTTCGTGCCGATGCTGATTGCCATTGCGCGTGAAAAGGGCGTCTCGGCCTATGTCGGCGACGGCGCAAATCGCTGGGCGGCGGTGCACCGGTTCGACGCCGCCACCCTGTACAGGCTGGCGCTGGAGAAGGGGGCGGGCGGCGTCAGCTATCATGCGGTTGCCGAACAGGGCGTGGCGAGCAAAGAGATCGCCGAGATCATCGGCCGCCGGCTCGGCCTGCCGGTCGTTTCCATAGGCCCCGAGGAGGCGGCTGCGCATTTCGGCTTTCTCGGGCATTTCATCGGCAGGGACTTGTCGGCGTCAAGTGAGCAGACCCGCACTGCGCTGGGATGGCAGCCGACCGGGCTTGGGCTCATCGCCGATCTCGACCGTCCCGGCTATTTCGAGGCCTGATCAGGCCGGCCAGTCGCGTTGCATTGCACGACCGACAGCCTGGCGATCAGCGGCAGTGCCAGCAACACGGCCAGACGCAGCCCGCCGAGCGGGCAGCACCGTCGTGCTGCTGGAACCGCCGCCACATCTGTATGGCGGCAGCAGAACGAACACGGCGTAGAGGCCGACCGCAGCCCGGACGAGCTGCTCGCCCGTCGCCGGAAAGCCGGCGAAGACATGGCCTCGTCATGGCAGACCTACCTTGCTACGGGGATGCGCGCGCGATTCCCGCGCCTAGTTAGAGATCGCCCTTCCTCACCTTGCCGTAAACGATATTCCGGTTCGAGCCATAGTAGACTTTCGCGTCGAAAGGACTCCCGCCGAGGGCGGCATTGATGATGTCCCACATATCGTCGGCCGAACGTAGGATGAGCGGCCAATCCATGAAAGTCTCCATGTAACCATCCGTCGTTATCTCGTCGCTGAAATTGGCAAACAGGAATTCGCCACCGGGCTTGACAAGTTCCATGGCTCTTTGAAGCAGGCGGACGCCGATGGCACGCGGCAGGTAATCGTAAAGCCCCGATGCGTAGACGAGATCGAATGTGCCAAGGGCGTAGGCGCGGCGTAGGATGCCGCGTACGGAACCCTGGACTGCCTCGACTGCCGTGCCGGCAAAGTCGTGGTTCACCATGGCTACGCTGACGGGGTCCTGATCCAGGCCGATCCAACGTTGCAGTTTATGCCTGGCCAACGCGTCGGAGCGTTCGGCTTCCCTGAGGTGGCCGCAGGCAATCGCCAGCACCTCAGCCTTTTCCACACTGCTGGCCGTCTCGTCCACGGTCCTGGCCAGAATATCCCGCCGCTCGCGCCCCGCCACCGAACTGGCAGCTTCACTGGTGTACGCATAAATTTGCCGACCAAGTAAGGTCGACGAGGCCACGATCTCGTCGGCGATCGGATGCTTGTAGTAAATATCCAGCAGGCCTGCATCGCCTGAATACCCGCGCGGTTTTTCGACCGACCACCGCGTGAACGGGTCTTGGAGCAAATATTCCGCGACCCGATGCTGCTGAGCCAAAGGAACGAGTTTCTGCCAGACCGCGGGAGCAACCTGCCGGCGGAGCTTGTGGAGTCGCCCCGCCAAACGATGGACGACGGGGGCGGCCGGTTTGTTTCGCGCAAAGGCTTGATGAGCAAGGTCCAGTATCAGGGCGAGCTGGGCCGTGCTGTCCCTCAACTCGTCGGAGTCAGCCGCCTCTTCGGAGGTCGCAACATGTTTCTTCATCAGCCTGGTGGTGACCAGGCTGTATTGGTCGAGCTGCAGTTTTGGCTTGATAGGCATGCCGTTTACTCTCCGGTTTACCGCCCCGGTCCCCGGCCAGCAGCATAGGTGCGCCGCCAACCAATGCTAACAATTTTAATAAAATTTTAGTAAAATTTTAATCAACGGAACGGCCATCAATCCTGCAAACTGGCTAAATCCGAACCGCCCGTTTACCCTCGGTTAGCGACATCTGACTTTTCTTGCGGACAGGGACGTCTTCATTCCCCAACCGCAGGCGACGTCGGCTGTTGCATTCGCTACTGCAGATCGCGGAGGAGCGTTGCGATGCAACTGAGCGAGGACGTTGCCCAGAAGGTGGCGGCAGCGATTGGACGTCCGCGGTGGCATTCCGCCGATCCGGAACTCCTGACACTGTTCCTGCAGAAGGATGCCGATGAGAATCGCAGCCTTGTGCGATGGGGTATTGCGGCTGCTGTATTCAGCTATGTGGCCTATGGCCTTTTCGATTGGTTTCTCTTTCCGGATGTCGCCGGCCGGCTTGTTTTGACGCGCGTTACGCTAGGGATCACTTCCCTGGCGCTTGTCGAATTTGTCGCCCGACGGGGCTTTGCCCTTGCCACCTTGCACCTTGTAGCAGCGCTGGCGATTGTCTCCGGTGCCCTTGGGTGGCTCGTCTCCGCTGTTGGAACAGAGCATCAGGATGCCCTCTCCCATTTCATGGTTTTTGGCACAGTGTTCATCCTGGGTGCGAATCTGTTCTTCAACTTCCGTTTTTGGCTTTCAGCCCTTGCCTCCGCGACGGTCGCCGCAAGCTTTGTGTACGCCGCGATGTTCTCCCTTCAGGCCGACATCGCCGGCCGCATCGTGCTGTCGGCCTATTTCGTGAACTGCCTCGTCTTGTCGCTTTATCTTTCGTGGCGGCTGAGCCTGGAGCGGTACCAGACTTTCCTGCACGCGCTTCGGGCGCAGTTCCAGGAGCAGGCTGCTATCAAGAAGGGGCAAAAGCTAACCGAAATCGCCGACACCGATCCGCTCACGGGAATGAAGAACCGCAGGGCGATCATTCGAGAATTCTCGGAGCTGCGCGAAGACTGGGCCGCGGACGACGACGAGATAGGGCTCATTCTGATCGACGTCGACTACTTCAAAAGGTTCAATGACGGACTTGGTCATCAGGCCGGCGACGATTGCCTGATCAAACTCGCCCATGTCCTCTCCGAGATGGCGGCTGCCAACAACGCCATCGCGGCCCGCTATGGCGGAGAAGAATTCGTCATTCTCTGCAAGGTCACCGGGCGGGCTCACCTTCATGAGATAACGAAGAAATTCTGTCGCGCTGTAGAGGATTTGGATATCTATCACCCTGACCGGGGCGACAAGCTCAACATCGTCACGATCAGTGCCGGAGCGTCGTTGACGCGCGCCGATCAGAGCATAGAGCTTAGAATCCTGCTGCAGGAAGCTGACCGCGCACTCTACGCGTCCAAGTTTGCCGGTCGGGCTACGTTCACGATTTACGACCCACACGCCACCAGCCAGGATCGCTCGGGCGAAAATCTTTCAGAACTGCTGAAGGTGGCAGTTTCCAACCAGCTCGTTTCTGTCGCCTACCAGCCAATTCGCGAGCTGGCGTCGGGACGCGTGCTGGGCCACGAGAGTCTGATGCGGGTATGCGACTTCGACGGCACCATGATCAGTCCGTCCGTATTCATACCCGTTGCCGAGCAGACCGGAGCGATCGTGGAACTGGGTACGTGGCTGATCGATCGAGCCTGCGGTGACATGACGGAATACGGATTGGGCTCGGTCGTGACGGTGAACGTCTCCGTTCTTCAGCTCAAGGCTCCCAACTTTTCGCTCCGGATCACCGAAATCCTTGGCAGGCACGGTCTTGCGCCCCAGAAACTGGCCATCGAAATCACCGAAGGCAGTGACATCTTTCTGGAGGCGCAAGCGGTAAGAAACGTGGAGCGGTTGCGAAAACTCGGCGTTCAGATCTGGCTGGACGACTTCGGAACGGGATTTGCCGGCCTGACATGGCTCCGCCGCTTCAAATTCGACGTGGTCAAGATCGATCGCAGCTTCCTCCACGATTGCCAGACGTCTCGTGGCTTGAGCCTGTTGCGGGACATGGTCGGGCTGCTTCGCAATCTCGGCCATGTCGTGCTCGCCGAGGGCGTCGAAACGGAGGAGCAGTACATATTGCTGCAGCGCCTGGGGGTAAATTTGATGCAGGGCTTCCTCACCGGGCATCCAGTCCCGATCGAAGGCGTAAACCAAATGAGGCAAGGCCTTGTTGCCTAGCGGCAGCCTCTACGCTGAAGCTTCGGAGGGCATCCTGCTTCGTTCCGGTCCCCCTACGCTACTTCGTAGCTTCGGGCGACACTCCTACGCCCAGATTCGGTTCCGGGTGGCCTGCCACCCGAAGCCCGCAGGGCGTAGTGGCGGAGAGGGAGGGATTCGAACCCCCGATGGGCTTGCACCCATGCCGCATTTCGAGTGCGGTGCATTCGACCACTCTGCCACCTCTCCGCGGTCATGGTCGGCCGTTGCCGGCGCGGCGCACTAGATAACGGCTGGGCGGGGAGGTTACAAGGCCAAATCCGCGGGGGAATTCAGCTTCCTGTGCGGGCTCTGCCGGGAGGGCTGCGTTGCGGCCACGTCGGCAGATGGGGCTAACCGGTCCTCGACCGGAGGGATCGGGGGCGGCAAGGAGGCGGCGTGGCCAAGGATTCCGCCCGTTTGCCTTGACTCGTACCGAACCTTCGGTTAGGGGAAGCGCGCAATCGGCGTGGAGGGTTCTTCCACGCCGCTTGTTTTTCGAACCCGCAGACTGACAAAAAGACGGCCGAACCGCGTGACGCGGCTCATCGAGGCCGACCGAACAGCGAAAGGCAAAAAATGTTCGCAGTCATTAAAACGGGCGGTAAGCAGTATCGCGTTGCCGCCAACGATCTCCTGAAGATCGAGAAGCTCGAAGCCAATGTCGGCGATATCGTCGAAATCGGCAGCGTCCTCGCCCATGGCGAAGGCGAAAATGTCACCTTCGGCGCCCCGTTCGTCGATGGCGCTCTGGTCACGGCGGAAGTCGTCGAGCAGGGCAAGAACCGCACCGTCATCGCTTTCAAGAAGCGCCGCCGGCAGAATTCGCGCCGCAAGATCGGCCACCGCCAGCTTCTGACCACCGTGCGGATCGCCGAGATCCTGCTGGGTGGCGCCAAGCCTTCCAAGAAGGCCTCAGCCAAGGTGGAAGCCAAGGAAGTCAAGGCTGACGTAGCGCCCGAGGCGAAGGCCGAGGCCGCGCCGAAGGAAGCCAAGGCGAAGAAGGAAGCCAAAGCCGAGGCTGCTCCGAAGGATGAAGCCAAGACGGAGACCGCCGTCGCCGCGCCGCTGTTCAAGGCGCCGAAGGGCGAGCCGGACGATTTGGCCGTGATCAAGGGCATCGGCCCGGTTGCCGCCGGCCAGCTGCACGAGCAGGGCATCACCACCTTCGCCCAGCTTGCCAAGCTGTCGGACAAGGACGTGGCCAAGATCGACGCGCACATGCCCTTCAGCACCGACCAGATCAACGACTGGCGCGAGCAGGCCAAGGAACTGGCGAAGAAGTAAAACGATCCGGCGACAAGGTCGCCGGATCGGACTTGAAACGGAACGCGAACGCGTTCATAAGACCATTCAAGCGCCCCAGGGCGCATCGGAGTTAGTTAGATGGCACACAAGAAAGCTGGCGGCTCGTCGCGCAACGGTCGCGACTCGCATTCCAAGCGTCTGGGCGTGAAGAAGTTCGGCGGCGAAGCCGTCATCCCGGGCAACATCATCATCCGTCAACGCGGCACCACCTGGCATCCCGGCGTCAATGTCGGCATGGGCACGGACCACACCCTTTTTGCGCTCGAGACCGGCGCAGTCACCTTCAACAAAAAAGCCAACGGCCGAACCTACGTATCGGTCAACCCGATTACCAAAGCCGCGGAGTAGCCGGTTCCGCACTATAAAACCGGCGCCCATCTCGGGAACCGGTGTCTGGCCAAACCAGTGAATGGAGCCAGGAAAAGGATCAGGGGAGATGGGTTTTCCATCTCCCCTTTTTTCTTGCCTGGAGGACGTCGAATGGTTGCCGAAGCGGAAGACACCGAAGACGAAAGTTACGCGATAGATTGCCCGGTGCTGGCCACGGAGCGGCTGGTGATGCGCGCTCCCTGCGAAGCCGACATCGCGCAACTGGTCGAGCTTGCCGACAACCGTCACGTCGCCGAGATGCTGGCCCGCATGCCGCACCCCTATGGTGAGGCAGAGGCACGCGCCTTCCTGGCTATGACGAGATCGCGCCGGGCCGGCATCGCCTATGCGCTGACGCTGGCCAGTACCGACATTTTCGTCGGCTGCGCCGGCCTCAACATGACCGACCGCGGGCTGGAGCTCGGCTACTGGATCGGCGAGCCCTACTGGAAGCGCGGCTATGCGACGGAGGCCGCGCACGCGTTGGTCGACCTCGCCTTCCAACGGACCTCGATCCAGGTGCTGCAGGCTTCGACGCGGGTGATCAATC
Source organism: Mesorhizobium sp. M0659 (assembly GCF_040320605.1). NCBI lineage: Bacteria > Pseudomonadati > Pseudomonadota > Alphaproteobacteria > Hyphomicrobiales > Phyllobacteriaceae > Mesorhizobium > Mesorhizobium sp. M0659. Next base: position 152,207 of record NZ_JAMYPY010000010.1, on the reverse strand, counting down.
CGGCCTCGCGCCGGGTCATCCACAAATGCGGCTTCCAGTATGCCGGCCAGGGCATGCTGAACTCGATCGTCGCCGGCCAGGTGCCGGTCGAGCGGTACCGGCTGGACAGAAAGACCTGGATCAGTCTTCGAAACTGGGTGCATTTCTAGGTGTTTTGATATTCAGGTGAGGCCGGCCTGCAAACGCGGGTTTTATGCGCTTCCGGTGCACGTACTTAAGTACACTCCGCTCCGGTTCTCGAAAACCAGTGTTTTCGGCTCGGCCTGACCTGAATCTCAACACACCTAGCGCGTGCCTCCAAACGACAGGTTTGGAAACGTTGGTTGTGGATCGGGCTCAACTCAGCCCATCTCGACCCAAATCGGGAGATGGTCCGAGCCGACCGCTTCACGGTCGACCCACAGGCGCTTCAGCGATCCGGCGAGCGAGGCCGAGGTGAAGATGTAGTCGATGCGTTTGTGGCGGCTTGTGTCTTCGGGTCGCGTGGGATCGACCCAGGTGACGACGTCTGGTGTGTTCAGGCGCTGGGCGACGTCGACGGCGAGATCGGCGGTCAGCGGCATGCCGAATTCATGGTCCGGGCGGCCGACGAGTTCGACATATTCGGGCGAGCCGGGCAGCATGTTGAAGTCGCCCATGACTATGAAGGCTTCGGGATAGGGCAGGTCCGGCAGGCCGATCTCGGGAATGCCGGAGAGACCGCCGCCCTCGAAGGCATAGTTCAACAGGCGCTGGCGCAGGAACCTGATCTGGCTGGCGCGCTCAACCGGACTGCGATGGTCAAGATGCGTGGAATAGAAGCGGATGAAGCCGAGCGGGGTCTCGACCAGCGCCTCGAGTGCGCCGCGCTGGAAGTTCATCGCCTCAAGGCTGCGGCTGCGCGGCAAAAGCAGATTGCGCGACAGATGGATCGGCGTCTTCGACAGCACCATGTTGCCGAGCTGGAAAGTGGTGGTGATGGCGCGGCCGGCCTCCAGGCGCGAGCCGACATTGACCTCGAAATTGCTGCCGTAGGCGGCAAAATATTCGGGCAGCGCCTCGCCGATCTCGGCGACCATGTCGCGGTTGCCGTTCCTCGGATTGTTGCGGGTCACTTCCTGCAGCGCGATCACGTCGGCGCCGCGAACCGCCGCGGTGATGCGGCCGAGATCGTAGCGGCCATCCAGACCGATACCGTACTGAATGTTGTAGCTTACAACCTTCATTCCCGCGCCCCTCAAGCTCCGTCCGCGAACACTGCTACCGCGTCCCCGGCAAAAGGGCATCCGGCGCTTTAGTCGCAAAACGGCCTCGCCCTTGGCCGCGCCTTGGTTTAGAGCAAGGCGCAAGATCTAAAGCAAAGCCGCAAGGCCAACAGAAACCGCGTAGTCCAATGAAATTTCTCGATCAAGCCAAGGTTTATATCCGCTCCGGCGACGGTGGCGCCGGCTCTGTGTCGTTCCGGCGCGAAAAATTCATCGAGTTCGGCGGCCCGGATGGCGGCGACGGTGGCCGCGGCGGTGATGTCTGGCTGGAAGCGGTCAATGGGCTGAACACGCTGATCGACTATCGCTACCAGCAGCACTTCAAGGCCAAGACCGGTGTCCACGGTATGGGCCGCAACATGACCGGCGCCAAGGGCGCCGATGTGACGCTCAAGGTGCCGGCCGGAACCCAGGTGTTTGCCGAGGACAATGAGACGCTGATCTGCGACCTGACCATGGTCGGCCAGCGCTTCCTGCTGGCCAAGGGCGGCAATGGCGGTTTCGGCAACCAGCATTTCAAGACCTCGACCAACCAGGCGCCTCGCCGCGCCAATCCGGGCCAGCCCGGCGAAGAGATGAATGTCTGGCTGCGGCTGAAGCTGATTGCCGACGCCGGCCTGGTCGGGCTGCCCAATGCCGGCAAGTCGACTTTTCTGGCAACCGTCACCGCAGCCAAGCCAAAGATCGCCGACTACCCCTTCACCACGCTGCATCCAGGTCTCGGCGTTGCCCGCATCGATGCGCGCGAATTCGTCATCGCCGACATTCCGGGCCTCATCGAGGGCGCGCATGAGGGTGTCGGCATCGGCGACCGGTTCCTCGGCCATGTCGAGCGCACGCGTGTACTTCTGCATCTGGTTTCGGCGCAGGAGGAAAATCCGGGCAAAGCCTATAAGACCGTGCGCGCCGAGCTCGACGCCTATGGCAATGGGCTGATCGAGAAGGTCGAGATCGTCGCGCTCAGCCAGGTCGATATCCTAGATGCCGATGAGCGCAAGAAGAAGGTTGCGTCGCTCAAACGCGCTGCCGGCCGCGCGCCGATGCTGCTGTCGGCGGCCACCGGCGAGGGCGTCGAAGCGGTGCTGCGGGCGCTGATGGCGGTTGTCGGCGAAGCGCGCGACAGGGCTGCCGCTCCCGTCGAGACCCGCTGGGACCAATAGCGATGACGGCGCAATCGCTGACAAAATACCGGCGCATCACGGTCAAGATCGGTTCGGCCTTGCTGGTCGACCGCACCAGCGGCCTGAAGCGCGACTGGCTTGCCTCGCTTGCCGAGGATATTGCGGTGCTCGCCAATGGCGGCGCCGAGATCCTGGTCGTATCGTCCGGCGCCATTGCGCTCGGCCGCACCATTCTCGGTCTCGGCAAACGGGCGCTGAAGCTGGAAGAAAGCCAGGCGGCTGCGGCCGTCGGCCAGATCGCGCTGGCCGGCGCGTGGTCGGATGCGCTGGGCAAGGGTTCGCTGAAATCGGGCCAGATCCTGCTGACGCTGGGCGACACCGAAGAGCGCCGCCGCTATCTGAATGCCCGCGCGACGATCTCGACGCTGCTCAAGATGAAGGCGGTGCCGGTCATCAACGAGAACGACACGGTGGCGACGTCCGAAATCCGCTATGGCGACAATGACCGGCTGGCGGCACGCGTGGCGACCATGATGGGCGCCGACCTGCTGGTGCTGCTCTCCGACATTGACGGGCTCTATACGGCGCCGCCGGCGCGCGATCCCGCTGCGAAATTCATTCCGGTGGTCGACCGCATTACACCCGATATCGAAGCAATGGCGGGGGCGGCCGCTTCCGAACTGTCGCGCGGTGGGATGCGCACCAAGCTCGATGCCGGCAAGATCGCCACCGCCGCCGGCACCGCCATGATCATCACCTCCGGCACAAGGCTGTCGCCACTGATGGCGATCGAGCGTGGCGAGCGCGCCACCTTCTTCAGGCCGAGCGCCAATCCGGTGAAGGGCTACAAGAGCTGGATCGCCGGCCAGCTCGAACCGGCGGGGCGGCTCACCGTCGATGCCGGCGCCATCGGTGCGCTGCTGTCCGGCAAATCTTTGCTGCCGGCCGGCGTCAGGCTGGTCAGCGGCAATTTCTCGCGTGGCGACACGGTGGCGATCCTGTCGCCCGAGGGCCGCGAGATCGCGCGCGGGCTGGTTGCCTATGATGCCGCCGATGCCGTAAGGATCGCAGGCCTGAAGACCGCCGAGATCGAAACCGTGCTCGGCTACGAGGCGCGCTCGGCGATGATCCACAGGGACGATCTGGTGGTGAGCGATCCGGGTGACCAGATACGGCCTGCCGGCCAGCTATGGGCCGGGGGCGAGGTAAGCGGAGGATGAGCCATGCTGAAACTGCATGAACAATCTGGGGATGACACCGTCGCGCTGATGGCGGATATCGGCCGCCGCGCCCGCGCGGCCGCCCGACCGTTGGCCATTGCGACCGCCGCCGCCAAGAATGCCGCGCTTCTCGCCATGGCCGACGCGATCATCGCGCGCCAGCAGCAGATTCTCGATGCCAACGCCATCGATGTCTCTAACGGACACGAATCGGGCTTGTCCGGCTCGTTCATGGACCGGTTGAAGCTCGATCCGGCGCGCACCCGTGCCATGGCGGATGGCATCCGTGAAATCGCCGAGCTCAGGGACCCTGTCGGCGATGTGATCGCGGCCTGGGATCGCCCCAACGGCCTGCAGATCGAGCGCGTGCGCACGCCGCTCGGCGTTGTCGGCGTCATTTATGAAAGCCGGCCGAATGTGACGGCGGATGCCGGCGCACTCTGCCTCAAGGCCGGCAATCCGGTGATCCTGCGCGGCGGCTCGGACTCGCTCAATTCATCCGCCGCCATCCATGCCTGCCTGGTCGAGGGGCTGAAGGCCGCCGGCCTGCCCGAAGACGCCATCCAGTTGGTGCCGACCACCGATCGCGCCGCCGTCGGTGAGATGCTGAAAGGGCTTTCCGGCAATCTCGACGTCATCATTCCGCGGGGCGGCAAGAGCCTGGTCGGGCGCGTCCAGAGCGAGGCGCGGGTGCCGGTCTTTGCCCATCTTGAAGGCATCTGCCATCTCTACATCGACCGCTCGGCCGATCTCGACATGGCGGTCAGGATCGCCGTCAACGCCAAGATGCGGCGCACCGGTGTCTGTGGCGCCGCAGAGACTTTGCTGGTCGACCGCGCTGTGGCCTCCACCCATCTGGTGCCGATCCTCGACGCGCTGCGCGCGGCAGGCTGCGAGATCCATGCCGACCAGGAAGTGATGAAGCTGTTCTTCGACGCCAAGCCGGCGACCGATGCCGACTGGGTGACCGAATATCTCGACGCCGTCATCGCGGTAAAACTGGTCGACGGGATTGCCGGCGCCATCGACCATATCGAGACGTTCTCCTCACACCACACAGAGGCGATCATCGCCGAGGATACCAAAGCGGTCGAGCGGTTCTTCAACGAGATCGACTCGGCGATCCTTTTGCACAATGCCTCCACCCAGTTCGCCGATGGCGGCGAGTTCGGCATGGGCGCCGAGATCGGCATCGCCACCGGCAAGATGCATGCGCGCGGACCGGTTGGCGTCGAACAGCTGACCTCGTTCAAATACCGCGTGCGCGGGTCGGGACAGGTGAGGCCTTGAGCGCTGGCCTTACCCTCCCCCTTGTGGGGAGGGTGGCGAGCGCAGCGAGCCGGGTGGGGGTACGACGCTGAATTCTGCAATCCCCCCACCCCGCTCCGCTTCGCGGATCGACCCTCCCCACAAGGGGGAGGGTGGGGCGCCTCTTTCCTCGCACTACCTCCGCATGCCGCATGCCGAAAAGGGCCTCGCCGTCGGGCTGTTCGGCGGATCGTTCAACCCGCCGCATGCCGGCCATGCGCTGGTGGCGGAAATTGCCTTGCGGCGCCTCGCGCTCGACCAATTGTGGTGGATGGTCACTCCAGGCAATCCGCTGAAGAGCACGAGGGAATTGGCGCCGCTGAGCGACCGGCTGCTGCAGTCGGAGCAGATCGCCAAGAACCCGAAGATCAAGGTCACCGCCTTCGAGGCGGCGCATCATATTCGCTTCACCGCCGACACGCTGGCGCTGGTCAAGGCACGCAATCCCGGCGTCGACTTCGTCTGGATCATGGGCGCCGACTCGCTTCGCGATTTCCACCGCTGGCAGCGCTGGCGCCAGATCGTCATGACCTTCCCGATCGCCGTCATCGACCGCCCGGGCGCGACGCTGTCCTTCCTGTCCTCGGTCGTGGCCAAAACCTTCGACTATGCCCGCGTCGACGAGGGTGACGCGCCCCGGCTCGCCCGCATGAAGGCGCCGGCCTGGACTTTTATTCACGGCCCGCGTTCGTCGCTGTCATCGAGTGCTATTCGCAAGCAAGCCAAGGGGTAACTCCTAAGCCAGATCGCCGATGTCGCTTTTACGGCGGCCTTTCGCGATCCGCTGGGCGATGCTGCGCTGGATATGGCCAATTCAGTGAACCAGACCGACATCGACCACAATCATGGCGCCCCGCCGGCGCCCGTGATCGCCATTGCCAGCGTAATCATGTCGATGGCGCTGATCGCGGTCGGCAACGGGTTGATGTTCGCCTATATCCCGGTCCGGCTTGGCGTCGAGCGCTTCGATCCGACCTGGGCCGGGCTGATCATCACCGGCCTGTCTGCCGGCGGACTTGCCGGCTGTATCCTGACCGGGCCGCTGGTGCGCCGCGTCGGGCACGCCCGCGCCTTCATGGTGCTGTCGGCGCTGATAGCGCTGTCGAATGCTGCCATTGGCGCCGGCACCTACCCGCTGCTGTGGATCGCGGCGCGCGCGCTTTACGGTTTTGCCATATGCGGCCTGTTCATCGTCGCCCAGAGCTGGCTCAACGATGCCGTCGCAAACGCCATTCGCGGCCGGGTGATGGCGGTGTTTTACGTCGCCTATGTCGCCGGACTTGGCGTCGGCTATGCCCTGCTGACGGCGGTCGACATCGCGACGGCGCAGGCGCCGCTGATCGGCATTGCCTTCACCGCGGTGTCGATCCTGCCGGTCGGCATGACGCGGTTGGCTCAACCGCCGCCACCTCGCGCAGCCTCCGTGGCGCTTGGCCGCGCCTGGCGGATCTCGCCGGTCGGCGTGGCCGGCATGCTGGCCGTCGGCGGCCTGTCGATGGCGATCGCCGGGTTCGCACCGATCCATGCCACGGCCAAGGGCTACAGCCAGGCCGATGTGGCGCTGCTTTTGTCGGCCATGCCCGTCGGCACGCTGATCCTGCAGATCCCGCTCGGCTGGATTTCGGATCGTACCGATCGCCGTTACGTGCTGGCCGGCGCTGCGGCACTGGCCATCGTTGCCGGTATTCTGGCTATCGGCTTTGACGGTGGCGCTCTGGCGGTGCTGGTGGTGATCTATGTGATCTGGGACGGCGCTTCGGAATCGATCTATTCGCTGGCCAGCGCACACGCCGCCGATCGCGGCGGCAAGGACGACATGGTGGCGCTGTCGAGTTCGCTGCTGTTTGCCTGGTCGCTGTCGGGTTTCATCGTGCCAGGTATCGTGACGGCCCTGTCGGCCGTCTATGGAACGCAGGCCTTCATCTATGTGGCGATCATCATCGCCACCGTGTTCTGCCTGTTCGTGCTGTGGCGAGTGGCGACGACGCAGGCCGTTCCCGCCACGGCGACCGGCAGTTTCGCGCCGATGTCGGCGCAGGCGCCATTGCCGGTGGAGCTCGCCTACGCCCCGGAAGATCAGCGCTGAACGGTTTCACAGCTCCTACTGCCTGGTGGCGGCAGTTTCCTGTCGGGCCTCCGGCGGAGGTGCGGGAACCGAAATGGCTTCGGCGTCGAAGGCCTGCTTGACGCGTTTGGTGAGATCGATCTGGGTGGCGAAGAAATCCGCCGCCGTGGTCCAATAGCGCAAGGTGATGGCGACGCTGGCATCGCCCACGGTGGCAACGAAGGCGATCGGCGCCGGCTCTCGCTTGACGCGGCGCTCGCTGCCGGCAACGCCCAGCATGGTTTTCTGCGCCAAGTCGATGTCGTTCCAGGAGCCGATGCTCAGCGTGATATCGCCGCGGCGCACGCCGTTGCGGGTAAAATTGCGCACCGGCTGGTTCCATAGCGTCGAATTGGGCGCCAGCACATAGACGCCGTCTGTCGTGCGGAGCTTGGTGGCGAACAGGCCGATTTCCTCGACGGTGCCGGAAATGGCGCCGACCTCGACATATTCGCCGATGCGGAATGGCCTGAGCGCCAGAAGCATGATGCCTGCGGCGATGTTCTGCAGCGTGCCTTGCAGCGCCAGGCCGATTGCCAGCCCGATGGCGCCGATGGCGGCGATGATCGAGGCCGTCTGAACGCCGAACTGGCCGAGCACCATGATGACCACCAGGATCAGGATGGCGTAGCGCACGATCTTCGAGAAGAAATGGCGCAGCGTCGCGTCGAAACCATGGATATGGCCGAGGCCGGCTGAGATCGATCGTTCTGCGAGCCCGGCGACGAGATAGCCGACGACCAGCAGGATGATGGCGCCGATGGCGGAGAAGGAATAGGAAACGATCAGCGTGCTGAGTTGCGCAAGGCCAGCCTGCACGGTGAGCAGCGTGTTCTGGGGGTCGATTGGCATCAGGAAAATCCGTTTGGGGGGTGTGTCGATAACCCCTGCCGCGGCCATGGGTTCCGATTTTTCTCAAGGCTCCGGAACCGGAAGTCTTGCACTGCGTTCGCGGTGGCAGGGCCTCCCGTCTTGAAACTGCAAGGGAACTCTGCCTATCTATAGGGTGTCACCTGATTTCGTGGGTGATTTGGTTGTTCTTGCTGCGAAAGGAAATACACTGAGAACAGCATTGCGGAAGAAGGCTGACGTCATGCCTTCGCCGGCCAGGATCAGCGTAGATGACGCCGTGTCCCGTGCCATCAAGACAGTCCTTGCCAGTCTGGAAGACTCCAAGGCCGAAAATATTGTCTCAATCGACATTCAGCGGAAATCGAGCCTCGGCGACTATATGGTCATCGCGTCGGGCCGGTCACACCGTCATGTCTCGGCTGTCGCCGACCACCTGCTCAAGGCGCTCAAGGATGCCGGTCTCGGCACGGCGCGCGTCGAGGGGCTGTCCGGCGCCGACTGGGTCCTGATCGATTCAGGCGACATCATCGTCCATGTCTTCCGCCCAGAAGTCCGCGAATTCTACAATCTTGAAAAGATGTGGCAGGCGCCGGACCTTGAGGAAGAGACCTTGCACTGAGCTCCGTCTCATGTCGTAACCATCCTGGGTGCGACATGGATTGAAAGCTCGCCGAGGCAGGGATGAAGATAGCAGTTCATGCCGTGGGCCGGATGAAGGCCGGCCCCGAGAGAGAACTCGCCGACCGCTATTTCGAGCGTTTCGCCAAGAGCGGCCCGGCGATCGGGTTCGAATTCTCTGGTGTCGCCGAGATCGCCGAGGGACGAGCCCAGAACGCCAATGAGCGCCGCCGCGAGGAAGGCCAGAAGCTGCAGGCACAGCTGCAGCCGGGCACGGCGCTGTTCCTGCTCGACGAACGCGGCAAAAACCTGTCCTCAGACGATTTCGCCAGCCGTATCGGCCAGCTGCGCGATGGCGGACGCAAGGCGTTGGTCATCGCCATTGGCGGCGCCGACGGGCACGACCAGTCGATTCGCGATCAGGCTGAGCTGATAGTCTCGTTCGGCGCGGCGACCTGGCCGCACCAACTGGTGCGCGTCATGCTGGGCGAGCAGCTCTATCGGGCGGCAACGATTCTTTCGGGACATCCCTACCACCGTTCGTAAATCAGTGGGTCGAGGATCAATCGTCCGGATTTCCGCCCCAATGCGCGGCTGTTTTGTGCTAGGCTTCGGTTCGATCATGGTTGATGGTTCGTTAACGAAGCCACGCATAGAGTCGGGCTTCAATGGCTGACAACGGGAAATCACGAACGGGCTTCCGGCACGCGCGCTGCGGCATCGCTGCAGCGGTGGTTTTGCTGTCGCTCGGGCTTGCGCGGGCCGAAAATACGCTGGACGTGGCGCCCGACCCCGATCTGAGCCGTGCCGAATATGAGAAGGTGTCGGCCGAGATCACGCTGTCGTCCGAACGGCTGGCCAAGCTCGCCGCCGACATTGCTTCGGTCAAGAAGGACCATGCCTCGATCACCGCGGCGCTTATCCAGTCGGCGATGACCGAGCAGAAGCTCGGCCAGGACATCGAGGATATCGGCGCCAGGCTCGAAGGACTGAAGGGCGAGGAACAGAAGATCCGTGTCTCGCTGGCGGCGCGGCGCGACGTGCTGGCCGAGGTGCTGGGGGCGCTGCAGCGCATGGGGCTCAATCCGCCGCCGGCGATCCTGGTCAAGCCGGAAGACGCACTGTCGTCGGTGCGCAGCGCCATCCTGCTCGGCGCAGTGGTGCCCGAACTGCGCCAGCAGACCGACAAATTGCTGGCCGACCTCAGGGAACAGACCCGGGTGACGGCCTCGATCGAGGCCGAGCGGACGCGGCTGACAGCGGCGGTCGGCGAGCAGACGGCGGAAAAGAAACGCCTCTCCATGCTGCTCGAAGCCAAGCAGAAGCTCGAGGCGGACACCTGGACGGCGATGGCCGCTGAAAAGCAGCGGTCCCAGGCGCTTGCGGCCAAGGCCGGCAGCCTGAAAGAGCTGATCGCTTCGCTTGAAGCCGACAAGAGCCGCAAGGCGGCGGATGCCGTCAAGGCAGGCGAACAGAAAGCGGCCGACAGCGATAAGCCGGACGCCGATAACGCCGATGCAGGCACAACCGCGTCGACGGAGCTGGCTTCGCTGCCCGTGCCGGAAGGCAACCGCCTCACCGCCGCCGCGCCGTTTTCGGCACTTCAGGGACAAGTCTCGCTGCCGGTCACCGGCAAGATCAAGCTGCGTTTCGGGGCCGATGACGGTAACGGCGCGGTGATGCTTGGCGACATGGTTGCGACACAATCGGGAGCCATCGTCACGGCACCGGCGGACGGAAATGTGCTTTATGCGGGGCCTTTTCGCTCCTATGGTCAACTCTTGATCCTCAATGCGGGAGACGGCTATCATGTCGTCCTGGCGGGGATGAGCAGAATCAGCGTCGCGTCTGGCCAGTCGGTGCTCGCAGGAGAGCCGGTCGGCGCGATGGGAGAGGCCCGGGTGGCAAGCACCTCGGCCTCGAAGAATGGAAATGCCACGCCGGAACTCTATGTCGAGTTCCGCAAGGATGGAAAACCCGTCGATCCGACCCCATGGTGGGCGGACCGCTTCTCTGGAAGGACGTGAAATGATGCGGAAACTGTCGCTTCTTATTGCCGGTGCGCTGATGGGCGCGTCAGCGATGAGCCTGGTCTATGGCGCGCCCGGCTCGACGGCGAACGCTGCAGGCTCCGAGACCTACAAGCAACTGGCGATCTTCGGCGACATCTTCGAGCGCGTGCGGGCGCAGTATGTGACGCCGCCGGACGACAAGTCGCTGGTCGAAAACGCCATCAACGGCATGCTCACCTCGCTCGACCCGCACTCCTCCTACATGAATGCCGAGCAGGCGCAGGACATGCGCGTGCAGACCAAGGGTGAGTTCGGCGGCCTCGGCATCGAGGTCACCATGGAGAACGACTTGGTCAAGGTGATCACGCCGATCGACGACACCCCGGCTGCCAAGGCAGGCGTGCTGGCCGGCGACTATATCGCCAAGATCGACGGCCAAGAGGTTCGCGGCCTGACGCTCAACGATGCAGTCGAAAAGATGCGCGGCCTGGTCAACACGCCGATCAAGCTGACCATCCTGCGCCAAGGCGCCGACAAGCCGATCGAGCTGACGGTGGTGCGCGATATCATCAAGGTCAAGGCGGTCAAGTTCCGGGTCGAGAACGACATCGGCTACATGAAGATCACCTCCTTCACCGAAAAGACCTATGACGACCTCGAGAATGCCATCGACACCATCAAGAAGCAGGTGCCGAACGACAAGCTCAAGGGCTATGTGCTCGATCTGCGCCTCAACCCGGGCGGCCTGCTCGACCAGGCGGTGAGCGTGTCCGACGCCTTCCTCGACCGTGGCGAGATCGTCTCGACCCGCGGCCGCGACCCGAAGGACGTCACACGCTTCGACGCCAAGGCAGGCGACGACATCGGCGCCAAGCCGCTGATCGTGCTCGTCAATGGCGGTTCGGCCAGCGCCTCCGAGATCGTCGCCGGCGCGCTTCAGGACCTGCGCCGCGCCACAGTGGTCGGCACGCAGTCGTTCGGCAAGGGCTCGGTGCAGACCATCATCCCGCTTGGCGAGAACGGCGCGCTGCGCCTGACGACGGCGCTCTATTACACGCCGTCCGGCAAGTCGATCCAGGGCAAGGGTATCACGCCCGATATCAAGGTCGACCAGCCGCTGCCGCCCGAACTGCAGGGCAGGGACCTGACGCGCGGCGAATCGGACCTCAAGGGCCATATCAAGGGCGCCGACGAGAGCGATACCGGCTCGGGCTCGGCTGCTTATGTGCCGCCGGATCCGAAGGACGATCTGCAGCTGATCTATGCCGAACAGCTGCTGCGCGGCCAGAAGACCGATCCGGCATTCCCGCCGAATCCGGAGAAGGCAGTGCTCAACCAGTAAAATCGACTGGTAGCTCTGGCTGCCCAATCGAAGCGATGCAATGCTGCCGGGACCGTGAGGTTCCGGCAGTTTGATTCGGGGACCGCTGGGCGCTGCGCCTCAAAAGGCGCAGGGGACGCGCCGTCAGTTTTGGATCTGCGCATGGCGAAAAGATTTCGCCGATCATGCGCCCGGGGATGCGGCTTGGCTGACATCGGCAAGGACATCGAACGCCCACTCGGACAGGCCGCCCGACCGCGTGCTGCGTCGCGCGGGATCAGCGCTGTCGCCGTCGCGGCGACGCTGGTCGTGCTGGCCGCGGTCGGCATCTCCGGCGCGATCGCGCTGCGCGAGAAGCCGTTCCGCAAACCGGAAGCAATCGCGGTCTCGACGCCAAAGGTGACGGCGGCGGCCGAGCCCGCGGCCGCAGCACCCACTGCTCAAGCGACGGCGGCAGCGCCGAAGGCGGAAACGCCCAAGGCCAGCGGTCCGCAGATCATCCATGTGCAAACCCAGGAGGGTGACGGCCCGCCCAATGCAGCCATTGTCATCCACGACCCGTCGACGATCGGCCAGAACCTGAAGATCGCGCATATCCCCGACAGGGCGCTGATCGAGGCCAGCGACACCGGCCCACTCCCGGTTCGCGCCGCTGACGGCCGGCGGCCGTTCGATGTCTATGCGCGGCCGTGGTCGGGTTCGCGCGGCGCTCGCGTGGCAATCGTCATCGGCGGGCTTGCCGTGTCGCAGACCGGCACGCAGGCGGCAATCGCCAAGCTGCCGGCTGAAGTGACTTTGGCCTTTGCGCCGCAAGGCAACAGCATCGGCCGGTGGATGCAGGCGGCACGGCAGAGCGGGCATGAGGTGGTCATGCAGGTGCCGCTCGAACCGTTCGACTATCCCAATGTCAATCCCGGCCGCAACACGCTGACAGTGGCGGCAAGCCAGGACGACAATCTGAAGAATCTGCGCTGGGCGCTGTCGCGGACCACCAACTATACCGGCGTCATGAACTATATGGGGGCGCGCTTTTCGGCCGACGCGACAGCGATGGGGCCGTTCATGGCCGAGCTTGGCAAGCGCGGCCTTGCCTATGTCGATGACGGCTCGTCCGCACGGAGCTTGGCGTCCGATCTCGCCTTGAAGGACGGTGTGCCGTTCGTCGCCGGCGATACGGCAATCGACGCCGTGCAGGACCGCGGCGCCATCCTGAAAAAGCTCGACGCGCTGGAAGCGACCGCGCGTGCGAAAGGCTCCGCCGTCGGCATCGGCTCGGCTTTCGACCTCACCGTCGACACCGTGGCGTTCTGGGCGGTCGAAGCGAAAAAGCGCGGCATCGAGATCGTGCCGATCTCGGCGGTGGCCATCGACCCGGAAAAAGGCTGATCATGACGAAGAAACCTGTCGACCCCGAGACGCTGCCTTACCGCCCTTGCGTAGGACTGATGATCCTCAATGGCGACGGGCTGGTCTGGGTTGGGCACCGCATCGCCGAGCCGGACAGCGAATTCGCCGGGACCACGCAGCTCTGGCAGATGCCGCAAGGCGGCATCGACGAGGGCGAGGAGCCGCTGCAGGCGGCCGGGCGCGAGCTCTATGAAGAGACCGGCATGCGCTCGGTCACGCTGCTGGCCGAGGCGCCGCACTGGATCAATTACGACCTGCCGCCCGATCTGGTCGGCATCGCCCTCAAGGGGCGTTATCGCGGCCAGACGCAGAAATGGTTCGCCTACCGCTTTCACGGCGAGGCCAGCGAGATCCATATCAATCCGCCGCCGGGCGGCCACACCGCCGAATTCGATGAATGGGCATGGCGGCCAATGCAGGACCTGCCCGATCTGATAGTGCCGTTCAAACGCAAGGTCTATGAGGATGTGGTGACGGCGTTCCGGCATTTGGCTTAGGCGGCTCGCTGTTGCGACGTCCATGATCTGTCCTTACTGATAGGGTTTGTTTCGTGCTCTGGTCAGGAGCGGGGATGAGCAGCGCCTCAGGGAAGTCATTGCATTCTGCACCGGAATCCGGCTTGCAGCCGATCAGCGAAGCGGCGGCCGGCGCCATTCTCACCATCGATCTCGGCGCTATCCGAGAGAATTACCGGCGGCTCAAGGCAAAGCTCGGCGGCGTGCGCTGCGCCGGCGTCGTCAAGGCCGACGGTTACGGGCTCGGCGCGCGGCAAGTGGCGGCGGCACTGGTTGCCGAAGGCTGCGACAGCTTCTTTGTCGCTCATCTCACCGAGGGTGTCCCGCTGCGCGACGCACTCGGACCGAAGCTGGAAATCCATGTGCTGAACGGGCTGCCGCCGGGCTCGGAACCCGAAGCGGTGGCTGCCGACCTTGTTCCCGTCATCAACAGTGGCGGACAATTGAAGGCGTGGAGCAAAGCCGGCCAGAAGGCCGGCCGCAAGCTCAAGGCCGCCATCCAGGTCGACAGCGGCATGTCGCGGCTGGGCATGGCGCCGGCAGAGGTCGAGGCGCTTACGGCCGATGCTTTCGCCGGCGTCGATGTCGTTCTCGTCATGAGCCATCTGGCCCGCGCCGACGAGCCGGGCAATCCGGCCAATGACGCGCAGCTCAAAGAGTTCGAACGGCTGCGCAAAATGCTGCCCAAGGCGCCGGCGTCGCTGGACAATTCCTCCGGCATCTTTCTTGGGCCGCGCTATCAGTACGACCTCGCGCGTCCGGGCGCTGCGCTCTACGGCATCAATCCGACGCCTGATGAGGCGAACCCGATGCTGCCGGTGGTGCGGCTCGAGGCAAAGATCATCCAGACACGCGGCATCGATAAGGGCGCGGGCGTCGGCTACGGACATGCGTTTCTGGCCAGCGGTCCCTTGCGCGCGGCCACGATCTCGCTCGGCTATGCCGATGGCTGGCACCGGCGCGCGGCTTCGGCTGCCTGGCTCGACGGCGTGCGACTGCCCTTTGTCGGGCGGGTGTCGATGGATTCGATCATACTCGACATCTCGGCCCTGCCGGCCGGCCGGCTGCGCGAGGGCGACCTTGTCGAACTCCTGGGCCCCTCGCAGAGCGTCGATGACGCCGCCGGTCATGCCGGCACGATCGGTTATGAAATCCTGACCAGTCTCGGCCCCCGCTTCCACCGCCGCTATATCAACGAATAGAGCCGCGACACGCCGCCCCTTGGCGGACGCCGCAGAATCCGGCAGACAGGAGGCGGCGGCCCTCTGACGGAAGTCGTCGTGGAGAGTGATGCGATGAAGATCTTCGTGTTGGGCGGCGGCGTTATCGGGGTCACCACTGCCTATTATCTCGCCGAGGCCGGCCACGAGGTGACGGTGTTCGACCGCCAGAAAGGGCCGGCGCTGGAAACCAGCTTCGCCAATGCCGGCGAGATCTCGCCGGGCTATGCTTCGCCCTGGGCCGGCCCCGGCATCCCGCTGAAGGCAATCAAGTGGCTGTTGATGAAGCACGGCCCGCTGGTGGTGCGGCCGGCCTTCGATCCGTATATGTGGACATGGCTCATCAAGATGCTGCGCAATTGCACCGCGGATCGCTACGCCATCAACAAGGCGCGCATGGTGCCGCTCGCCGAATACAGCCGCGACACGCTGAAGGCGCTGCGCGAGGCGACCGGCATCGCTTATGACGAGCGGACCAAGGGCACGCTGCAGCTGTTTCGCACGCAAAAGCAGCTCGACGGCACCGGCGGCGATGTAGAGGTGCTGAAGAAATATGGCGTTCCCTACGAGTTGCTCGATCCCGAAGGCTGCATTGGCGCCGAACCTGCGCTGGCCGGCGTGCGGGAAAAGTTTGTCGGCGGGCTGAGATTGCCCGGCGACGAAACTGGCGACTGCAAGATGTTCACCGATCGGCTGGCCGAGCTCTGCGTGGCGCGCGGCGTCACGTTCGAGTACGGCACGCAGATCCGGCGCTTCTCCAAGAACCGCAATCGCATCGTCAGCGTCGGCACCGACCAGCGCTCGCGCGCGGCCGACGCTTATGTGCTGGCGCTGGGCAGCTATTCGGCGCGCTTCATGCGCCTGCTCAGGCGCCCGATCCCGGTCTATCCGGTCAAGGGCTATTCGATCACTGTTCCGATCAAGGACGCGGTCGCCGCCCCGGTGTCGACGGTAATGGACGAAACCTACAAGGTGGCGATCACCAGGCTCGGCGACCGCATCCGCGTCGGCGGCACGGCGGAGATTTCCGGCTTCGATCTCAGGCTGCATGAATCGCGCCGGCGCACCCTCGAACATTCGGTCGGCGATCTGTTCCCGGATGGCGGCGACCTCAAGGCGGCGTCCTTCTGGTGCGGGCTGCGGCCGATGACGCCGGACGGGCCGCCGCTGGTCGGCCGCACCGAGTTCTCCAACCTCTATCTCAACACCGGGCACGGCACGCTTGGCTGGACCATGGCCTGCGGCTCGGCCAAGGTGCTGTCCGACATCATCTCCAGCAAGGTGCCTGATATCGATGTGCGGGAGCTGGGGCCGGAGCGGTATTTGAGGTAGGGGTGCTTTTTAAAGCTGGCGGGCCAGCACCCCTCTGTCCTACCGGACAGAGGGGTGTAAAGGATCGCTACAGAACGGCATTCCTTCAGCCTCGCCAGCCCCTCAAAACGCCTCCTTCACCCAGCCCTTCGAGAACAGCCACCGGTAGGCCCAGGGGATCATTACCTTGGTCGATACCGGATTCGAATGGGCGACATAGTCGTCGTAGACCGGCTGCATCCTGGCGTAGAAGGCAGGGTCGAGCACCGTCATGCCGTTCTCCAGATCGTGGAAGAAACTGCGGTTGTTGAGATTGACCGACGAGATCGTCACCAGCCTTTCGTCGATCATCATGATCTTGGAGTGCAGCACGACATCGGGCGCCTTGAATTCGCGGATGTTGATGCGGTCGCCATATTTCTCGACGAACAGCTTGTTGAGCGCGGTCAGCAGCTTGCCGCCAATATCGCCCTTGAGGTCGATGCGGCCGACAATGTCGATCCTGACGCCGCGCGCCAGCGCCCGCTCGATGGCCAGGCTGAGCTTCGGCGTCAGATTAAGGTAGGGATTGACGATCTCGATATGGTGCCGGGCAGTGTCGATCAGCTCGACGAAATAGGTCTCGAGCGCATGGTTGTCCTCGTAGGGCACGGAAATGAAATGGCGCACCGTGCCCGGCGGGCGCCGGCTGTCGGAGCGCACCGGAATGGAGAAGGGCCTTGCAATGTTGGTGTCGGCGTCGCGCAGCCACAATGTCGAGAGATGCGCGGCCAGCGTCTCGACCGTGGCCGGGTCGGCAAACTCGATGTCGAAATCGCTCCAGTTCGAATAGTAGTTGAGCGAGAGGCCGTCGGTCTTGCCGTATTGCTCGAGGTTCGGATAGCGCGACAGGTCGATCGGCTTGTGGAACAGGAAGCCGTCATGAATGTTGCGGCCGCCGATGATGACGCGCGAGCGGGCGGGATCCTCGGCAAGTGTCGCCAGCATCTTGACGTGATGGGTCTTGTGCAGCTGTGACAGTTGCTCGTCGACCGGCGCGCCGTGGTCGGCCCGCCAGCGATATTCCTGCAACTCGACATTGGGATAATCGGCCGCCAGCCGGTGCAGCAGCGCGTCGTCCTTGTCGCGCTCCAGCACGTCTGTGACCATGATGCGCACTTTGGTGCCGAGGCCTGCGTGATGGCGGATCAGCCGCTCGATGACGCGGCCGGAAAAATCGGCCTTGAACTCCAGCGACGACAGATAGACCAGCTTGAGTTTCGGCGCGCGCGAGAAATCGAGCGGCAGTTCGGGGTCGGCCTTGTCGAAGGCGCTGTCGGGTAAAAGCGCGCCGAGCAGCGCTTCGACCTTGGCGTTAAAGCCGTCGCGCGACTTGCGTAACAGGCGCGGTGACCCGAGCGGCAGCGAACAGGTCTGCGACAGCCAGCGGCCGGCGTAAAAGACGCTGGCAAGCTTATCCAGGCGGGATGGATCGGGCACTGGACAACGCTCGTAGCGGCTGTCGAGCGCGGCTATCGCCGGATAGGCAACCTCTTCGCGCAGGATGGTGAGCGGGGCGCCTGCCGGCGCCAGGCTGGAACTGAGCTTGAGGCTGCAGCGGTTCAGGTCAAATCTGGGGAACATGGAGACGGTTTGCCCGGCCGACAGGCGGAGCCGGAAGGCGGCGCCGCTCGCCACGCTGCGCGAGCCACCGCCGGCGCGAAACGCCAGCGCACCGTCGCAGACGCCCGATATCTCAACCGGCTGCTTTCCCGCCTGGCGCATCACGATCTCGACCGAGCGCGCCTGCAGGCCGGAAAAGCTGAACGTCTTTGGCGCGGAGGGCCGCGCGGCGGCGTCGACATAGAGCGTCTGCCGCGACACCCGCCAGCGGCCGTCAAAATGGCCTTCGCCGGGCTTGCCCTCTGCCGGCATCTGTTCGGCGGTGACCGGTTTCGCCAGCCGTTCCAGCGTCCGGTAGGTGGCCTGGAAATCGCGGTTGGCGATGGCGTGGCGGTCATGGCCGAACGGACCGGTGCCGTTCGCCCTGTCGATGGCGCCGATCTGGTTGTGGGCGAGCAGCGCCAGAAACTGCCTTTCATAGTCGCGGGCGCCGGCATCGCCGAAAAACGCTGCTGCTGCAGTCTGCGGTCCCGGCGTGTCGGCCGATAGCGACGGCCGGCCGCAATCCTTCGCATCGGGAAAGAAATCGCAGCTGTGCCGGATCGGGGCGGCGCAACCGGCAAGGGCCGCCAGCCCCAGCCCGGCCAAGGCCAGGCAGATGGCGCGGTTCATCCGGTCGCACCGTTCATCGTCTTCAGTTCAGCCGGATCGCGCGGCGGCAGGAAGCCTTGCGGAAACACCTTGCAGACGGGAAGCGCGAAAGTGGCGATCAAAAGCTCGGCCTCGCCGCGCATCTTTTTCGGCGCTGTCTTGTCATCACGGATCGCCTTTGCCGAGGCGACGAGCGCGCCGTCGCAGTCGCAATGATTATGGCGCGCGATGTAGCAGGCGTCATGGATTTGGCAGGCGCTGTCGAGGCGATTGACAGGGCGAGCCGAGAGGTCGCCGGTGCGGGTGCCGGGACCGCAATAATTGCCGAAGACGAAAGGCGACGGGCGGGCCATTGCGATACGGACCGGCTTGGGCAGTTCGGCTTCCGGAACTTCGGTCCATGGATTGGCGCAGGCGGAAAGCGCGACAAGCGGCAAGATGGCGAGCACCGCTCGCATTTTGATCCGCACCAGCTTTGCAAAAAAGTGTCCCACCCGGCGCAGCCAATCCTTAATGATAGGCGACATCGCGCTTGTTGCCACACTGGCCGATTTTGTGGCGAGGGCAAGGCGGCGCGGCCATCAGACAAACAGCCCGCGCTCTCTCTCGACTGCCTTGGTGATGAAGTTGGCGACGATCTGCACGCGGCGCAGTGGCCGGACCGATTCATGATAGACCAGCCAGTAGGCGCGGCGGATCGGCGTCACGATGTTAACGGGGATCAGCTCCGGCATAGAGCGGGCGACAAAGGTGTGCAAGATGCCGATGCCGGCGCCCGACCGCACCGCTTCGGCCTGGCCCAGCGCTGAGGAGATGGCGAAGCTGGTGCGCCAGTCCGGGCTGAACTCCGCCGCATAGTCGAGCGACGGGCTGACGATCAGGTCTGGGACATAGCCGATCAGCGTATGCTGGCCGAGTTCGGCAGCGGTCTCGGGTAAGCCGTGCGCCTGCGCATAGTCCCGCGAGGCAAACAGGCCGAGGGTGTAGTCGACCAGCTTTCCCGCCACCAGCCTGCCTTCGCTCGGCCGCTCGACGGTGATGGCGATGTCGGCCTCGCGCCGCGACAGCGAGAAGGAACGCGGCACCGGCACCAGCTGGATGGTGAGTTCGCGGTGCAGCGCGGTCAGCGCGCCAAGACGCGTGGCGAGGAATGCAACGCCAAACCCGTCGGGCGCGCCGATGCGCACCGTGCCTGAGATATCGTCGCCTTCGCCCGACACGGCGGAGCGCGCGGCGATCATGTCGGCTTCCATGCGCTCGGCAATATCGAGAAAGCGCTGGCCGGCCGGCGTCAGCTCGCTGCCGGTGGTAAGCCGGCGAAACAGTTTTGTCCGTAACGCATCCTCAAGCGCTGCGATGCGGCGCGAGACGGTGGCGTGATTGAGTTCCAGCCGCTTGGCGGCGCCAAGGATCTGCCCGGCACGGGCCACGGCGAGGAAGATGCGGACGTCATCCCAGTTCATTGGGGTGGTCCGGGCTAGCGGCGAACGCGGCGTTCTCGCCCACCCCCCTCTGGCCTGCCGGCCATCTCCCCCGCAAGGAGGGAGATTGGCAGCTCCGCCACCTGCGTCTCTTTTGGTGCGTTGAAGATTTGCGAAGGCGGCAGCCACATCTGATCTCCCCCCTTGCGGGGGAGATGTCCGGCAGGACAGAGGGGGGTGTGACGGAGCGCAACCTTCGGGCCTTTCAGCAATCTGTAATTTGCGGCAATTAATGCACACTCGTCCTTCGTTGTCTATTTCTTGCACAACGGTTGCGTTTCCCCTCGCGTTGCCTTCGCGCCTGCAAAGGGGTTGAATGCGCCATCACAAACTCAGGGAGAGAAACCATGATCGAATACGGTCATTTCATCGGCGGCAAGCATGTCGCCGGGACCAGCGGGCGCAAGCAGGACGTCATGCAGCCCATGGACGGCTCGGTGCGCGGCACGGTGGCGCTGGCTTCGCCGGCGGAACTGCGTGCGGCTGTCCTGAATGCCAAGGAAGCACAGATCAAATGGGCTGCGACCAACCCGCAGCGGCGTGTGCGCGTGCTGATGAAGTTTCTTGAACTGGTTTCCCGCGACTATGACGAACTGGCCGATCTCCTGGCGCGCGAGCACGGCAAGACCATCGCCGACGCCAAGGGCGACATCCAGCGCGGCCTCGAAGTGGTCGAAGTCTGCATCGGTGCGCCGCACATGATGAAGGGCGAGTTCACCGACGGCGCCGGCCCCGGCATCGATGTCTATTCGATGCGCCAGCCGCTTGGCGTCGTTGCCGGCATCACCCCGTTCAATTTCCCGGCGATGATCCCGTTGTGGAAGATTGCCCCGGCGCTGGCCTGCGGCAACGCCTTTATCCTGAAGCCTTCCGAGCGTGACCCTGGCGTGCCGATGCGCATCGCCGAACTGTTCCTCGAGGCTGGCCTGCCGGCTGGCGTTCTCAACGTCGTCAATGGCGACAAGGATGTCGTCGACGCCATCCTCGACGATCCTGATATCAAGGCTATCGGCTTTGTCGGCTCGACGCCGATCGCGCATTACATCTACTCGCGCGGCACGGCCGCGGGAAAACGCGTGCAGTGCTTCGGCGGCGCCAAGAACCACATGATCATCATGCCCGATGCCGACATGGACCAGACCGTCGACGCGCTGATCGGCGCGGGCTACGGCTCGGCCGGCGAGCGCTGCATGGCGATCTCGGTTGCCGTTCCCGTGGGCAACGACACCGCCAACCGGCTGATGGAAAAGCTCATCCCGCGTGTCGAAAGCCTCAAAGTCGGCCCGTCGACGGATTCGTCCGCCGATTTCGGCCCGCTGGTCACGGCGCAGGCATTGGAACGCGTCAAGGGTTATGTCGACACCGGCGTCAAGGAAGGCGCCAAGCTGGTCGTCGATGGCCGCGGCTTCTCCATGCAGGGCTACGAGGATGGCTACTATATGGGCGGCTGCCTGTTCGACAATGTGACGGCTGACATGCGCATCTACAAGGAAGAGATTTTTGGCCCGGTGCTGTCGGTGGTGCGTGCGCCGACCTATGAGAGCGCCATCAAGCTCGCCAACGATCATGAGATGGGCAATGGCGTCGCCATCTTCACCCGTGACGGGGATGCTGCTCGTGATTTTGCTTCGCGCGTCCAGGTCGGCATGGTCGGCATCAACGTGCCGATCCCGGTTCCGATCGCTTACTACACGTTCGGCGGCTGGAAGGCGTCGTCCTTCGGCGACCTCAACCAGCACGGCCCGGACGCGTTCCGCTTCTACACCAAGACCAAGACGGTGACCTCGCGCTGGCCCTCCGGCGTCAAGGACGGTGCCGAGTTCGTCATCCCGACGATGAACTGATCGGACGATTTCGAAGATCGGCAAGAAGGCCTGGGTTCAACGTCCCGGGCCTTTCTTTGTACGAAACCGACATTGGCCATCACGTTTAAGCGATGGAACCAAGAGCCTGTCATCTGCCTTAAATTGCATTCCTGCCGTGGTGCAGGCCATCAAAATAGCGCCGGTAGCAGCCGGGGTTCTCGTCTGGCGCAAGGAGGTGTCAGATGACACGACGTCTTGTGGCGGCGATGTTCTTTGCGGTGTTCGCGATGTCCGGCATCGCCCAGGCTAAAGCCGATCAATGCGCGGCGCGGACCGACTTGGTCAAGGCGCTCGGCGAGAAGTTCCACGAAAACCAAGCCGCTCGTGGCCTGGTGAACCCGAATGTGGTGCTTGAGATCTTCGTCTCCGACCAGGGCCCTGGACCATCCTGGCCACCGACACACGCGGCCAAAGCTGCATCATCACGGCTGGCGAAGGCTGGGACGGGGCGGCTATGGCAGCAGTCTTGCCGGGCACCTGATAAAAGAACCGGCCGGAAGTCTGGAGCAGACGGAGTTCAGCGTGTGGTCGCTATTTCGGCATGGCCGCGCAGCAGTGCCATCAGGCGTTTGGCGTCCTTGGCGGCAGCCTCTTCGTCGCCGGCCAGGATCGAGCGGATTAGCGCGACGTGGTGCTCGGCCGATTCGGCCAGTCCTGTGTCGGCCTTGTAGCGGAACCAGAAGCGGCGGCTGTGGGTCTGCAGGGGCGCGGCCAGACGGGCCGCAAACGGGTTGTCGGCGGCCATCGCCAAGGCCTCGTCGAGCGCCTTGTCGGCCTGGATGAAGGCCAGCACATTGCCCGAGATGACGGCCTTCTGCATGGCAAGGGCTGCCTCATGAAACAGGTCGGCGGCCTCACGGGTGACGAAGCGGGCGGCCGAGCGCGCCAGCACCACCTCGACACCGCGCCTGGCATCCAACACGCGCAGCCAGTCGCCGGGATGCAGCGGGGCAATTGCGATGCCGGCGCGTGGCCTGACATCCAGCAGTCCTTCCCAGGCGAGGCGCTGGATCGCTTCGCGCACCGGCGTGCGTCCTAGCGCCAGCTTTTCGATCAGCGCGCCTTCCGTCACGAAGCTCGCCGGCGCCAGTTCCAGCGTCACGATCATATGCTCGAGTACATGGTAGGCCTTGGCGGCGGCCGGCTCGGGGTATGCTGTCTCACTGGATAACAAAGGTGGGCTCCTGATATATCTTCCATATATCACAACGGATTCCGCATTGACAGCCGGTTTTCCAACAGATATACGGCTGATATATCAGATGGAGAGACGATCATGTGGACCGGAGTTTTCCCCGCCGTCACGACCAAATTCACCGAAGACGACCGCCTCGACCATGCCGAAATGGAGCGCTGCTTTGCCTTGCAGATGGAGGCAGGCTGCGACGGTATCATCGTCTGCGGTTCGCTCGGCGAAGGGCCGATGCTGTCGCATGACGAGAAGATCGAGGTGCTGAAGACGGCGCAGAAAGTTGCAGGCAACAAGCCGGTGCTGCTGACGGTCAACGAGGCGGGCACCCGTGAAGCCGCAAGCATCGCCAGGCGCGCCGCAAAGGAGGGTGCCAACGGCCTGATGGTGGTGCCGAGCCCGATCTATCACACCAACCCGGAAGAGACGGTCGCCGCCTTGCGCGCCGTCGCTCAGGCCGGCGACCTGCCGGTGATGATCTACTCCAACCGCCTCGCCTACCGCGTCGACGTCACCGTCGACCAGCTGGAAGAACTGGCCGCCGACAAGCGCTTCGTCGCCATCAAGGAGTCGTCCGACGACATCCGCCGCTCGACAGAGATCATCAACCGCTTCGGCGACCGCTACGATTTGTTCACCGGCGTCGACAATCTCGCCTTCGAGGCGCTGTCGGTGGGCGCCATCGGCTGGGTGGCGGGTCTGGTCGTCGCCTTCCCGCGCGAGACCGTCGCCATCTACCAGCTGATGAAGCAGGGCCGCCGCGAGGAGGCGCTTTCGATCTACCGCTGGTTCCGGCCGCTGCTCGATCTCGATGTCTCGACCTATCTGGTCCAAAACATCAAGCTTGCCGAAGTGCTCGCGATCGACACAAATGACCGCGTGCGCATGCCGCGCCAGCCGCTGTCGGGCGAGCGCCGCAAAGCGGTCGAGAAGATCGTCAAGGACGCGCTGGCGGTACGGCCGAAGCTGCCGCAGTTCTGAAGGCTTTCTTCTCCCCGTGCACGTGCACGGGGAGAAGATGGCGGCAGCCAGATGAGGGGCAGCGCCGACGTGCAAGGAAATTCCAGGGACACAGAGGAGGGCCGCCGCCCCTCATCCGCCCTTCGGGCCCCGCAGCCCTTCGCTGGCGCTCCGGGCGTTCGTCGTTCGGAAAGCCAAGCAGTCGGCTTTTCCACCGCTTCGCGGACCACTCCTCACCCCCGTGAACGGGGAGAAGGGGTAGATATCGCCATTGTCGGTGGCGGCATTGTCGGCATCTGCGCGGCGGCCATGCTGGCCGAGGCCGGGCGCAGCGTCACGGTCTTCGACCGCACCGGCATCTGCGAGGAGACGAGCTCCGGCAATGCCGCCGCCTTCGCCTTCTCCGACGTGCTGCCGCTGGCGCATAAGGGCATGATGCGGCACTTGCCGAAATGGCTTGCCGATCCGCTCGGGCCACTCAGCATCCCGCCGGCCTACTTGCCGAAGCTGTTGCCTTGGCTGTTGCGCTTCTGGCGCGCTGGCGCACCAGAAAAATATGAGGCGAGCCTTGCTGCTCAGGCAGGCATGATGAAGCTCGCCGAGGCTGAATGGATGGGCCTGCTCGACCGTTCCGGCACGCGGCTGATGCTGCGCGAGGACGGCTCGCTGGAGCTTTATGAAAGCGAGGCCGAATTTCAGGCCGGGCTGCCGGGCTGGGCGGCGCGCGAGCGCTTCGGCATCGGCTTTCGCCATGTCGAAGGCGACGAACTGGCGCGGCTGCAGCCGGGACTGTCGCCGCGCTTCATCAAGGGCACCTTCGTGCCGGGCTGGAAGACCGTCGCCGATCCGAAACTGCTCGGCAAGGGGGTGTGGGCCTATGCCGAAAGGCTGGGCGCGCGTTTCGAAAAGGCGCGCATAGAGCGCGTCGCCGCCAATCCTGATGGCGCGACGCTGACGCTGACGGACGGCACGACCAGGCAGGCAAGACATCTTGTCGTGGCCGCCGGGGCATGGTCGCATCTGCTGACGAAGGCGCTTGGCGACACCATCCCGCTCGAAACCGAGCGCGGCTACAACACGACACTGCCGAAGACCGCTTTCGACGTGCAGCGGATGCTGATCTTTTCCGGCCATGGCTTCGTCATCACGCCACTCGAGACGGGCTTGCGCGTCGGCGGCGCCGTCGAGTTGGGCGGTCTCGACCGGCCGCCGAATTTTGCGCGTTCGAAGGCCATGCTGGAAAAAGCCAGACAATTCCTTCCGGGGCTGGACGCGTCAGGTGGCCGCGAGTGGATGGGGTGTCGCCCGTCGCTGCCGGATTCGTTGCCCGTCATCGGCACGGCGCGCACCGCGTCCAACGTCGTCTACGCCTTTGGCCATGGCCATCTCGGCCTGACCCAGGCCGCGGCCAGCGGCCGCTTGATCCGCGATCTTGTTCTCGGGCAAACTTCGCCGATCGATCTTGCTCCCTTCAGCCCGCAACGGTTTTGAGTTCGAGGAAATCATGGCCAAAAAATCCTTCTTTTGCATCGACGGCCATACCTGCGGTAATCCGGTGCGGCTGGTCGCCGGCGGCGGCCCTTTGCTTCAGGGGCCGACGATGATGGAGCGGCGGGCGCATTTCCTGGCGGAGTATGACTGGATCCGCACCGGGCTGATGTTCGAGCCGCGCGGCCACGATGTCATGTCGGGCTCGATCCTCTATCCGCCGACGCGCGAGGATTGCGACATAGCCATCCTGTTCATCGAGACGTCGGGCTGCCTGCCGATGTGCGGCCACGGCACGATCGGCACGGTGACGATGGCCATCGAACATGGGCTGATCAAGCCGAAGACACCCGGCGTGCTCCGGCTCGACACACCGGCCGGGCTGGTTATCGCCGAATACAAACAAGTCGGCGACTATGTCGAGGAGGTGCGCATCACGAATGTGCCGTCCTTCCTTTATGCCGAGGGACTGACGGTCGACTGCCCGCAGCTTGGCGAGATCACTGTCGATGTCGCCTATGGCGGCAATTTCTACGCAATCGTCGAGCCGCAGGCGAATTTTCGCGACATGGCTGATTATTCCGCCAGCGATTTCATCGCCTGGAGCCCCGTCGTGCGGCAGCGGCTCAACGAGAAGTACTCGTTCGTGCATCCGGAAAACGCCGGCATCAACCGGCTGTCCCACATGCTGTGGACGGGCGAGCCGACAATGGCGGGCGCGGATGCGCGCAACGCGGTCTTCTATGGCGACAAGGCGATCGACCGCTCACCTTGCGGCACCGGCACCTCGGCGCGCATGGCGCAGCTCCATGCCAAGGGCAAGCTCAAGGCCGGCGACAGTTTTGTCCACGAATCGATCATCGGCTCGCTGTTCAAGGGCAAGGTCGAGAGGGACGTCACTGTTGCCGGCAAGCCGGCCATCATTCCTTCGATAGGCGGCTGGGCCCGGATGACCGGCCTGAACACCATCTTCATCGACGACCGCGATCCGTTCGCGCACGGTTTTGTGGTTAAGTGATGCGGTAGGCTGCCGATCATCCACCGAGACCAGGACTTGGACCCAGAGCGGGACCTCTTGGCAAACCAGTCAGCGAAAGGTTAGCGCGTTGGGCGAGGCATCCACCGCCATAAGTCGGGAAGTAACCCATGTTGCAGCTGGCCAGTACGGAATGTGGCTAAAAAACGAAACCCGCCAACAACGCAAGGATTCGTCTCATCACCGAATTTTGACCGGGATTTCTTCGAAATGAGGTCGCTGGCCCGGCTGAATCGTCAAAGACATTGCGTTATGCCAATGATAGGGTCCGCGATAGTCCAGGGGTCGGGAGCAAAAAAACGGGCAATCGGAAGGCGTGCCGGCAAAACACGCTCGACGTTTGAAAAATCACGTTGCAATCCGGGCTCGAAACTTTACGACTAGGGGAAATACGAAAAGGAATGCGTCTGCATGGGCGACATTCCAGGGGAGCCATGTACACATGCAGTACTTTG
Organism: Mesorhizobium sp. M0659; assembly: GCF_040320605.1. NCBI lineage: Bacteria > Pseudomonadati > Pseudomonadota > Alphaproteobacteria > Hyphomicrobiales > Phyllobacteriaceae > Mesorhizobium > Mesorhizobium sp. M0659. The sequence continues at coordinate 125,227 of NZ_JAMYPY010000010.1, read as the reverse complement.
TCCAGCAGCTTATCAATGGGCTGACGCTGGGATCGATCTATGGGCTGATCGCAATCGGCTACACGATGGTCTACGGCATCATCGGCATGATCAACTTCGCCCACGGCGACATTTTCATGGTCGGGGCATTCGCCGCCCTCGTTGTCTTCCTCATCCTCGGCTCCTTGTTCTATTCGGTCCCGGTCGTCCTGGCGCTGCTGATCATGATGATTGTGGCGATGCTGCTCACCAGCCTCTACAACTGGACGATCGAGAAGGTGGCCTACCGGCCGCTGCGCGGTTCGTTCCGGCTGGCGCCGCTGATCACCGCCATCGGCATGTCGATCGCGCTGTCGAACTTCATCCAGGTGACGCAAGGTCCGCGCAACAAGCCGATCCCGCCGATGGTCAGCCAAGTCTACAACATCAACGGCATCAGCGTGTCGCTGAAGCAGATCATCATCGTCGTCGTCACCGCCCTGCTGCTGGCGCTGTTCTGGTACCTGGTCAACAGGACTTCCCTCGGCCGGGCGCAAAGGGCGTGCGAGCAGGACCGCAAGATGGCGGCGCTGCTCGGTGTCGATGTCGACCGTACGATCTCGATCACCTTTATCATGGGTGCAGCGCTTGCGGCCGTCGCGGGCACGTTGTTCCTGATGTATTACGGCGTCATCGCCTTTTCCGACGGCTTTGTGCCGGGGGTCAAGGCCTTCACCGCGGCCGTTCTCGGCGGCATCGGGTCTCTGCCGGGCGCGGTGCTTGGCGGGCTTTTGATCGGCTTCATCGAGAGCATGTGGTCGGCGTATTTCTCGATCGACTACAAGGACGTCGCGGCGTTCTCGATCCTGGCGATCGTGCTGATCTTCCTGCCTTCCGGCATTTTGGGCCGGCCAGAAGTCGAAAAGGTCTGAGACAATGGCGGTTTCCGTATCCTCGGAGCGCGACACCGTCGCGTCCCCCGTGCAGCGTGCATTGCGCGAAGCGTTCTATGCCGGCGCCATCTCGCTGGGGTTGTTCATTCTCTTCATCGGCCTGAAGACCGACCAGAACATCAGCAACCAGTTGATCCTGGTGCAGCGCTGGTTGCTGCTCATCACCGTGGTCGTGCTGACCATGCTTGGCCGCTTCTTCTACATTGCCTATGGCCAGCCGTTCATGGCCAATCAGAAGATCACCAATGTCGCCACCGGCCTATTGCCGGCGAGCGTCGCGTCGCGCTTCTTCCTGCTTCCGGCCTTCATCGTCGCCGTCGTGCTGGCGGTTGTCCTGGTTGCGTTCGGCAGCGCCCTGCCGGCGTTGGTAGGACCCGATCTGGCCGGCTACCTTCAGTTCCTGCGCGCATTGGCCGTCATTTACGCGCTCGCTTGCGTGATCTTCTATTTCCGCTCCTTCATCCACGCCAATTTCACCAAGCTCGGCATTGCGGCGCTGGTGCTATACCCGATCCTCGTCGTCGTTGTGCTGTCGATCTACGCGTGGTCGATAACCGGCGGCCTGCAGGGCTCGTTGAAGTGGGTCGACAATTTCGGCATCCAGATCCTGATCTATGTGATGCTGGCCTGGGGGCTGAACATCGTCGTCGGCCTCGCCGGCCTGCTCGATCTCGGCTACGTCGCCTTTTACGCGGTCGGCGCCTATGCCTATGCGTTGCTCGGTTCGCAATACGGCCTGTCGTTCTGGATCCTGCTGCCGGCCGCCGGCGCCATGGCCGCCTTCTGGGGCGTTATGCTCGGATTTCCGGTGCTCAGGCTTCGTGGCGATTACCTGGCGATCGTGACCCTGGCCTTCGGCGAGATCATCCGCCTGGTGCTGATCAACTGGCGTGAAGTCACCAACGGCTCGGCCGGCATCTCCGGCATCCCGAAGGTCACCTTCTTCGGCCTGATGACGTTCAATTCGACGGACCCGAACTACATCGGCAAGGTGCTGCACATCGCCCAGTCGAGCGCCTACTACAAGATCTTCCTCTACTATCTCATTCTCGGGCTGGCGCTGCTGACCGCGTTCGTCACCATCAGGCTCAGGCGCATGCCTGTCGGCCGCGCCTGGGAAGCGCTGCGCGAGGACGAGATTGCCTGCCGCTCGCTTGGCATCAACACCACCACCACCAAGCTCACCGCCTTTGCCACCGGCGCCATGTTCGGCGGTTTTGCCGGCGCCTTCTTCGCCGCACGGCAAGGCTTCGTCAGCCCTGAATCTTTCGTCTTCCTGGAATCGGCGATAATCCTGGCCATCGTGGTGCTCGGCGGCATGGGCTCGCTGGTCGGCATCGCGGTCGCCGCGCTGGTGATGATCGGCGGCACCGAGGCGCTGCGCGAACTCGATTTCCTGAAAAGTGTCTTCGGAAAAGATTTCACCCCGGAGCTTTACCGCATGCTTTTGTTCGGCATGGCGATGGTCATCGTCATGCTGTGGAAGCCGCGCGGCTTTGTCGGCAGCCGTGAACCGACGGCCTTCCTCAGTGAACGAAAAGCGGTCTCCTCCTCCTTCACCAAGGAAGGGCACGGCTGATGAGCGCGACCTCCATTCAGAAGACCAATCCGGGTATGAAAGACGCCATCCTCCAGGTCGAGCATCTTTCGATGAAGTTCGGCGGCCTGATCGCCATCGGCGACCTGTCGTTCCAGGCCAAGCGCGGCGAGATCACCGCGCTGATCGGACCCAATGGCGCCGGCAAGACCACCGTCTTCAATTGCATCACCGGCTTCTACAAGCCGTCGGAAGGCATGATTACGCTCAACCGGGCCGACGGCTCGAGCTTCCTGCTCGAACGGCTGCCCAATCACGAGATCCCGGCGCGCGCCAAGGTGGCGCGCACCTTCCAGAACATCCGCCTGTTCTCGGGCATGACGCTGCTGGAGAATCTGCTGGTTGCCCAGCACAACAAGCTGATGAAGGCATCCGGCTATACGATCCTGGGCCTGTTCGGGATCGGCGGCTACCGCAGGGCCTCGGCTGAATCGGTGGAGCTTGCCAAGCACTGGCTGGAGAAGGCTGATCTTGTCGATCGCGCCGACGATCCGGCCGGCGACCTGCCCTATGGCGCGCAGCGGCGCCTCGAGATTGCGCGCGCCATGTGCACAGGGCCTGAACTTCTGTGCCTCGACGAGCCTGCGGCCGGTCTCAATCCGAAGGAGTCGGCTGCGCTGAATTCGCTGCTGATGGACATCAAGAGCAGTACCTCGATCCTGCTGATCGAACATGACATGTCGGTGGTCATGCAGATTTCCGACCATGTCGTGGTGCTTGAATATGGCCGCAAGATTTCCGACGGCAGCCCGCAATCGGTGCGTACCGACCCGCGCGTCATCGCCGCCTATCTCGGCGTCGACGACGAGGAGGTCGAGACGGTGCTGACCGAGGTCGGCGATAAAGACGTCATCGAGCAGCTGGACATCGGGCCGGATTCGGCTCACGGACCAGGCACATCGTCTTCCTATCTCGCCGGCCCGGTAAGCGACACGATCGGCCACAGCCAGGGCGAGCGGGTCACAGTGTCGAAGGGAGCTTCAAAGGCCACCCAATACGATACAAGAGCCAACTCCGCGCCAAGAGCACCGTCCGAGCGTCTAACGGCCAAGTCCAAGCCGGCGGCCACCAAATCCCCGACAGGCAAGCCGCGCGGAGGGCGTAAGTGATGGCCGAGACAACGCTGCTCGACATCAAGGGCGTCGAGACCTACTACGGCAACATCAAGGCGCTGAACGGCGTCGATGTCCACGTCAACCAGGGCGAGATCGTCGCGCTGATCGGCGCCAACGGCGCCGGCAAGTCGACGCTGATGATGACCATCTTCGGTGCGCCGCGCGCTCGTGCCGGCTCAATCACTTTCGCCGGCACCGACATCACCCAGATGCCGACGCACGAGATCGCCCGCATGCGCATTGCGCAGTCGCCGGAAGGCAGGCGCATTTTCCCGCGCATGACGGTGATGGAAAACCTGCAGATGGGCGCCGGTCTCGACAATCTCAAGCACTATGACGAAGATGCCGAGAAGGTGTTCGCGCTGTTCCCGCGCCTCAAGGAGCGCATTGCCCAGCGCGGCGGCACGCTGTCGGGCGGCGAGCAGCAGATGCTGTCGATCGGACGTGCGCTGATGGCGCGGCCGAAGCTGCTGCTGCTCGACGAGCCGTCACTGGGTCTGGCGCCGCTGATCGTCAAGCAGATCTTCGATGCCATCCGCGAGCTGAACCGCACGCAAGGGCTGACCGTGTTCCTGGTCGAGCAGAACGCCTTCGGCGCGCTCAAACTCGCCACGCGCGGCTATGTCATGGTCAACGGCAACGTGACCATGAGCGGCACAGGCAAGGAATTGCTCGCCAATCCGGAAGTGCGGGCGGCCTATCTCGAAGGCGGCCATCACTGATTTTGGAGCGGAATGTATGCATACGGTATTCCGCTCCAACTTGTTTGTTTGTCGCATGACCTTTGTCCGAAAAGTCTGCAACTTTTCGGGATCATGCTAGGAGTCTTCATCATGCAAGGCATTCTTCACGAGGAACCTTCCATCTGGCAGTTCTTCTTCGTCACCTGTCTGCTCGGCGGCTGGGCGGCATGGATGACCGGCAAGGCTAGCGCCCAGACATGGCGCAGCCTGCCGGCGCTGTTCGCCTATCTGCTGGGTCTCGGCATCGGCATCAGGTTCATCCATCATGCCTTGTTCGGCGGCACGATGTTTTCGCTGCAATACTATGTCGTGGACACAATCGTGCTCATGATATTGGGGTTTGTCGGCTATCAATACACGCGTACGAACCAGATGGTGACGCAGTATAATTGGCTTTACGAACGGGCTTCGATCTTAAGCTGGAAACCGAAAGGTTGACGTTCATCATTAACGCCGTTCCGGGGATGAATCGGCGTGACAAGGGCCTGAAAATCGGCAAAGTACGCTTTCTGCGATAAGGGTGGGCATCGCATGAAAGTTTCATCCACGCCCACCTCGTAAATGGGAGCGTTTAAATGAAGAAATCACTTTTGTCCGCCGTTGCCCTGACCGCGCTTGTCGCGTTCGGTGGCAATGCATGGGCTGACGTTATCGTCGGCGTCGCAGGTCCGATCACCGGTCCGAATGCGGCCTTCGGTGCGCAGCTGCAGAAGGGTGCGGAAGCGGCCGTTGCCGACATCAACGCAGCAGGCGGCATGAACGGCGAGCAGATCAAGCTCGAAGTCGGCGACGACGTCTCCGATCCGAAGCAGGGCATTTCGGTCGGCAACAAGTTCGTCGGCGACGGCGTGAAGTTCGTGATCGGCCACTTCAACTCGGGCGTCTCGATCCCGGTTTCGCAGGAAGTCTACGTCGACAACAACATCGTCGAAGTGACGCCTGCGGCGACCAACCCGAAATTCACCGAGCGCGGCCTGTGGAACGTGTTCCGCACCTGCGGACGCGATGACCAGCAGGGCGGCATCGCCGGCGGCTATATCGCGACCAACTTCAAGGACGCCAAGGTTGCCGTCATCCACGACAAGACCCCCTATGGTCAGGGCCTTGCCGACGAGACCAAGAAGGCGATGAACGCAGCCGGCCTGACCGAAGTCATGTACGAAGGCGTCAATGTCGGCGACAAGGACTTCTCGGCGCTGATTGCCAAGATGAAGGATGCCGGTGTTACCCTGATCTATTGGGGCGGCCTGCATACCGAAGCCGGCCTGATCATCCGCCAGTCGGCGGACCAGGGCCTCAAGGCTACCCTGATGTCGGGCGACGGCATCGTCACCGACGAGCTGGCTGCGATCGCCGGCGATGCGGTTATCGGCACGCTCAACACCTTCGGTCCCGATCCGCGCCTGATCCCCGAGAACAAGGCACTGGTCGAGAAGTTCCGCGCTCAGGGCTTCGAGCCGGAAGCCTACACTCTCTACTCCTACGCCGCCATGCAGGTGATCGCCGAGGCTGCTGCCGTGGCCAAGTCGAACGACCCCGTGGAAGTGGCCAAGGCGCTGCACGAGAAGGGCCCGTTCAAGACCGTTCTGGGCGATCTCGCCTATGACGCGAAGGGCGATCCGAAGCTCCCGGGCTACATCATGTACGAATGGAAGAAGGGTCCGGACGGCAAGATCTCCTGGTTCCCGAAGTCGTAATTCGAAACGCAGCTCTATGGAATGCCCGGCGCTCGCGCCGGGCATTTTTGTTGGTGACAGGGCGGCAGCGAGGGTGGCTGGACAAGCCGTTAGCCGGGGTCGAATTTGTGCGGGCACGACAATTAGCGTCACCTCGCGGCGCCAATCGCACGCAGCTTTTCGAGCCGTGGTGCTAGAATCGCATTTAAATCGGTTTAATCTCTCCTCGATTTTGGTTGCACTGCAGCATTTTCGCGTTAATCATGCCTCCGCCCCATCCCTCCCTGTCCGGAGCCTCCTTCCTTGGCCATCACGAAGATCCTCGTCGCCAACAGGTCCGAAATTGCCATCCGCGTCTTTCGCGCGGCAAACGAGCTCGGCCTCAAAACCGTGGCGATCTGGGCCGAGGAGGACAAATATTCACTTCATCGGTTCAAGGCCGATGAAAGCTACCAAGTCGGGCGCGGGCCGCATCTGGCCAGGGACATGGGGCCGATCGAAAGCTATCTGTCGATCGAGGAAGTGATCCGGGTCGCCAGGCTGTCCGGCGCCGACGCCATCCACCCGGGCTATGGCCTCCTGTCGGAAAGCCCTGAATTCGCAGATGCCTGCGCCGAGGCCGGCATCACCTTCATCGGACCGAAGCCCGACACGATGCGCCGGCTCGGCAACAAGGTCGCCGCGCGCAATCTGGCCATCGAGGTTGGCGTGCCGGTGGTGCCGGCAACCGAACCGCTGCCGGACGACATGGAAGCAGTCAAGCAGCTCGCCAAGACAGTCGGCTATCCGGTGATGCTCAAGGCATCATGGGGCGGCGGCGGGCGCGGCATGCGCGCCATCCGCGCGGAAGCCGACCTCGCCCGCGAGGTGATGGAAGGCAAGCGCGAGGCCAAGGCCGCCTTCGGCAAGGACGAGGTCTATCTCGAAAAGCTGATCGAGCGCGCTCGCCATGTCGAGGTCCAGGTGCTCGGCGACACGCATGGCAACGCTGTACATCTGTTCGAGCGCGACTGCTCGATCCAGCGCCGCAACCAGAAGGTCGTCGAACGGGCGCCGGCGCCCTATCTCAGCGAGGCATTGCGCCAGGAGCTTTGCGGCTATGCGCTCAAGATCGCGCGCGAGACCAGCTATATCGGCGCCGGTACGGTGGAATTCCTGCAGGACGCCGACACCGGCAAATTCTACTTCATCGAGGTCAATCCGCGCATCCAGGTCGAGCACACCGTCACCGAGCAGGTGACCGGCATCGACATCGTCAAGGCGCAGATCCACATACTGGACGGCTTTGCCATCGGCACGAAAGAGTCGGGCGTGCCGGCGCAGGCCGATATCAGGCTGAACGGTCACGCGCTGCAGTGCCGCATAACGACCGAGGATCCGGAGCATAGTTTCATTCCGGACTACGGCCGCATCACCGCTTATCGCGAAGCCGCCGGTTTCGGCATCCGCCTCGACGGCGGCACCGCCTATTCGGGCGCGGTCATCACCCGCTTTTACGATCCGCTGCTGGAGAAGGTGACTGCCTGGGCCCCGACACCGGCCGAGGCGATCGCCCGCATGAACCGGGCCTTGCGCGAGTTCCGCATCCGCGGCGTGGCGACCAACCTCACCTTCCTCGAGGCAATCATCAACCACCCGCGCTTCGCCGACAATTCCTACACGACCAGGTTCATCGACACGACGCCGGAGCTGTTCGCGCAGGTGAAGCGGCAGGATCGAGCCACCAAGCTGCTCAACTATCTGGCCGACGTCAGCGTCAACGGCCATCCCGAAACCCGCGGCCGTCCGATGCCCAAGGCCGATGCGGCAGCGCCCGTCGTGCCCTATCTCAACGGCAATGTGCCTGATGGCAGCAAGCAGAAGCTCGACACGCTGGGGCCGGAGAAATTCGCTGCCTGGATGCGTGAGCAAAAAGAGGTGCTGGTCACCGACACGACGATGCGCGACGGCCACCAGTCGCTGCTCGCCACCCGCATGCGTACGCATGACATTGCCGGCATTGCCGGCACCTATGCGCGGGCGCTGCCGCGGCTGCTGTCGCTGGAATGCTGGGGCGGCGCCACTTTCGACGTCGCCATGCGCTTCCTGACCGAGGATCCGTGGGAGCGGCTGAGCAAAGTGCGCGAAGCGGCCCCCAACCTTTTGCTGCAGATGCTTCTGCGCGGCGCCAACGGCGTCGGCTACACCAACTATCCCGACAATGTGGTGCAACATTTCGTCAGCCAGGCGGCGGCCGGCGGCGTCGACCTGTTCCGCGTATTCGACTGCCTGAACTGGGTCGAGAATATGCGCGTCGCCATGGACGCGGTGGGCGCCGAGGGCAAGCTGGTCGAAGCGGCGATCTGCTACACCGGCGACATCCTCGATCCGGCGCGCGCCAAATACGACCTTAAATACTATGTCGGGCTGGCGAAGGAATTGCAGGCCGCCGGCGCCCATATCATCGCCGTCAAGGACATGGCCGGGCTTTTGAAGCCGGCTGCCGCCCGCGTGCTGTTCAAAGCGCTGCGCGAGGCGACCGACCTGCCGATCCATTTCCACACCCACGACACGTCAGGCCTGTCGGCGGCGACGGTGCTGGCCGGCGTGGAAAGCGGCGTCGACGCCATCGACGCGGCGATGGATTCCTTCTCCGGCAACACCTCGCAGCCTTGCCTGGGCTCGATCGTCGAGGCGCTGAAGGGAACCGAGCGCGATCCCGGCCTCGATCCGCAATGGATCCGCAAAATCTCCTTCTACTGGGAAGCGGTGCGCAACCAGTATGCCGCCTTCGAAAGCGACCTCAAGGGGCCAGCCTCGGAAGTCTATCTGCACGAAATGCCGGGCGGCCAGTTCACCAACCTCAAGGAACAGGCGCGTTCGCTGGGGCTGGAAACGCGTTGGCACGAGGTGGCACAAGCCTATCACGACGTCAATTTGATGTTCGGTGACATCGTCAAGGTGACGCCGTCGTCCAAGGTGGTCGGCGACATGGCGCTGATGATGGTGAGCCAGGATCTGACCGTTGCCGACGTCGAAAACCCAGCCAAGGACATCGCCTTCCCGGACTCGGTCGTCTCGATGCTGCGCGGGGATCTCGGCCAGTCGCCCGGCGGCTGGCCTGCGAAGCTGCAGAAGAAGGCATTGAAGGAAACCAAGCCGATCACCGTACGGCCGGGCTCGCTGCTCAAGCCAGCCGACCTCAAGGCCAGCCGCAGGGAGATCGAGCAGAAGCTGGAGCGCAAGCTCTCGGAGTACGAATTCGCCTCCTGGCTGATGTATCCGAAGGTGTTCACCGACTTCGCCGCCGCGCAGGAAACCTACGGGCCGGTCAGTGTGCTGCCGACGCCGACCTATTTCTACGGCATGAAGTCCGAGGATGAGATCTTCCTGGACATCGAAAAAGGCAAGACGCTTGTAGTGCGCTGCCTTGCGATCGGCGACGTCGATGAGAAGGGCATGGTCACCGTGTTCTTCGAGCTCAACGGCCAGCCGCGCCGTGTCCGGGTGCCGGACAGGGCGCATGGCGCCTCGGCGGCCAAGGCTCGGCGCAAGGCCGAGCCCGGCAACGAGGCGCATGTCGGCGCGCCGATGCCGGGCGTGGTCTCCGCCCTTTCGGTTGCCGCCGGCCAAGCTGTCAAGGCCGGCGACGTGCTGTTGTCGATCGAAGCCATGAAGATGGAGACGGCCCTGCATGCCGAGCGCGACGGCACAGTGGCCGAAGTGCTGGTCAAGGCCGGCGATCAGATCGATGCGAAGGATCTGTTGATCGCGTTTGGCTGACGCGCGGATCCATCACACTGGGGACGGCTGGCAGCAGCCGTTCACGAAGCGCCGATAATGGCTTGACCCGCCGCGCCTGCTCGGGCATCGAACCCGCTCCAATTTACCGCGCCAGAATCGCGGTGCGAAAAAGTAGTGGAGAAAAAACATGGCCGACGACATCACAGATACCAGCCAGACTGTTGCCGCCGGCCAGTTGCGCGCCTTCATCGAGCGCATCGAGCGGCTCGAGGAAGAAAAGAAGACCATCGCCGACGACATCAAGGAAGTGTTCGCCGAGGCCAAGGGCACCGGCTTCGACACCAAGGCGATGCGGTCGATCATCCGGCTGCGCAAGAAGGACCAGGCCGAGCGCCAGGAAGAGGAAACCATCCTCGATCTCTACAAGGCCGCGCTCGGCATGGTGTAAGGCTGTCTGGAAATTCTACTCCGGCTGATATCGCCAGAGCGAATTTCGAAACAGTCTCGGGCCAAGGAATGATGCTGGAACGGGCATCGAACCATGAGCGAATTCGACTTCGGCGCCCGCCGCGCCTCTGAATTCCGCCAACGCAGCTTCTGGGCGCTGTTCGCCGAACGGCATCCGGAGGAACGCGCTTCCATGGCGCGGCGCGGACCCTGGTTCTGGCAGCGCGGGCTGCCTGACTTCGCTCTGGTCCTGTCCATGTATGTCGCGCCGGCGCAAAGCCAAGTTGGCGTCTTTTTCGGCCGTAACGAGAAGTTCGGCGCGACCGGGGTCTGGTCGCGGCTGAAGCCGTTCCAACCGGCAATCGAAGACTGGCTGAAGCTCAGGCCGGAGCAGAGCTGCGAGGGCCTCGGCATCAATTCGATGTGGCGGGTGAACTGCTATGCCGAGGACAACTGGCCGGCCATGGCCGACTGGCTGGTGACGGAATGCTCGCGCTTCGAGCGCGCCGTCACCGACGTGCTGGGAGAGGGATAGCTATCAGGTGTTGGTGCAAAGCATCGGATCCTTCTTCGGCTCGCGCTGGCAAGGCGCGGTGCCGGTCGAGCGGTTGTTCTGGCGCGATCTAGTCCTTGTCGGCACGGCGATCAACATCGCCTCGTCGGTGGCCGCGCTCATTCTGCTCGGCTTGAAGCTGCCGCTCGCCGTCGTCCTGGCGGTGCATTTCGCGCCCGTGCCCTACAACATCTTTCTGACCTTTGCCGTCTGGCGAACCACGGAAAAATCCAGTGGCGCCAAGGCTTCGTTGATGACGCTCGGGGCTACGCTTTGGCTGATCCTGGTGGTGGTTGTCTGAGAAGATTGACACGAAAAAGGGCGGCCGAAGCCGCCCTTTGAAGATGGTGGTCAAGCTGCGGCTTAAGCCGCCGGCTCGAATTTCAGCGCCACGCCGTTGATGCAATAGCGCAGGCCGGTCGGCGGCGGGCCGTCCTCGAAGACATGGCCGAGATGGCTGCCGCAGCGGGCGCAGTGGCATTCGGTGCGGACCATGCCGTAGCTGCGGTCGACGGTGTTTTCGACCGAACCGGGCACCGGATCATTGAAGCTCGGCCAGCCGGTGCCGCTCTCGAACTTGAGCTTGGATTCGAACAGCGGCTGGTCGCAGCCGACGCAGGAAAAGGTGCCGGCGCGCTTTTCGTAGAGCAGCGCGCAGCTTCCGGGCCGTTCGGTGCCATGGCCGCGCATGACCGCATATTGCTCGGGCGTCAGGCGGGCGCGCCATTCGGCGTCGGTGCGGGTGACAGGGTAGGTGTGGGTGTCCATTTGATCTCCTCAGCCTTGGCGGCTTGTTGTTGGTTGCAAGCTATATTCGCTTAGAGATAGGCGTTTGTTACGTGTTTTGCTCGCATTTTCAGCCGAGCTCCTACCCAATCGCCTGAAGATAGCGGGCGATCGACGCATGAAATGCCGTTCTTGCGCCGCCGATGATGTTCTGCTGCCACCACGCGCCGTAGATGTCGTCGAATTCGAAAGGCTCAAGTGCCGCCGCGATGCGTCGCACGGCCGGCGCATTGAGCGGAATGTAGTTCGGATAGCTGTACATGAAGCTGACATGGCGACGCGTCGGCGTCACCTGCAATATGTCGCCGGACAGCAGGGTGTTACCGTCATCGCGTTTCCAATGCAGCACCTGGCCGCCGGCAAAATGGCCACCGCAACGCACGAGTGTCAGCGACGGGTTTATGGCCAGCGTCTCGCCCGCCCAGCTGACGATGGCGTTGTGCGGCCGCATAATCCACTGGCGGTCGTCGGCATGGAGATAGATCGGCACGCCGCCAAACGCCTCGCTCCACTCGACCATCACCGAATAATAGTGGCAGTGCGAAATGGCGATCGCGGCCAGGCCGCCGCGACGGTTGATTTCGGCTACCGCCTCGTCGCTCACCATCGAGATGCAATCCCACAGCACATTGCCGTGCGGCGTCTGCGCCAGCAGCGCCCGCTGGCCGATAGCAAAGCGCGGCTCGATGCCGAAAGCGAGAACGCCGGCATCGTCCTTCATCACAAGCCTATGCCCGGCAGAGAGTTCTTCCCCAGTGATCCAGGCCTGGCCTTCCCAGCGCACATATTGCCGCTCGTCCTCGCAGATCGGGCAATTTTCTGGAGGGGTCTGCGTTGCCGCGAACTGGACGCCGCATTGCGGGCAAAGAAAGCAGGTCATCGGTTTTCCTCTCATATCAATGCTTGCGTGAAAGCTGCTTGGTCGCGGCTTCCAGCCCCGCCATCGTCAGCGGGAACATGCGGCCGCCGAAGAGATGGCGGATCATCGCGATCGAATGGGTGAAGCCCCAGTTTTTCTGGTTTTCGGGGTTCAGCCAGACCGCATTCGGCCATTGCTGCAGCAGCCGGCCAAGCCAGACGCTGCCGGCTTCCGGGTTCCAATGCTCGACCGAACCGCCGGGATGCGCGATCTCGTAAGGGCTCATCGAGGCATCGCCGACGACGATCACCTTGTAGTCGGGGCCGTATTTGTGAAGCAGATCGAAGGTCGGGATGGTCTCGGCATGCCGGCGACGGTTGTCCTTCCAGACGCCCTCGTAAAGGCAGTTGTGGAAGTAAAAATATTCGAGCCGGCGGAATTCGGCGCGGGCGGCCGAAAACAGCTCCTCGACGCTTTTGATGTGGTCGTCCATCGAGCCGCCGACATCGAAGAACATCAAGAGCTTCACGGCGTTGCGCCGTTCGGGGCGCGTCTGCACATCGAGATAGCCGTGCTCGGCGGTGGCATGGATGGTGCCGGGCAGGTCGAACTCTTCCTCCGCACCCTCGCGCACCCAGCGGCGCAGGCGCTTCAGCGCCACCTTGATGTTGCGGGTGCCGAGCTCGACGGCGTCGTCGAAATTTTTGAACTCGCGCTTGTCCCAGACTTTCACCGCACGGCGATTTCGGCTTTCATGCTGGCCGATGCGCACGCCTTCGGGATTGTAGCCATAGGCGCCGAAAGGCGAAGTGCCGCCGGTGCCGATCCATTTCGAGCCGCCCTGGTGGCGGCCTTTCTGCTCCTCCAGCCGCTGCTTCAGTTTCTCCATCAGCTTGTCGAAACCGCCGAGCGCCTCGATCAGTTTCTTCTCTTCCTCGGTCAGGTGCTTTTCGGCGAGCCGGCGCAGCCATTCCTCAGGGATGTTGGCGACACCGATGGCATCGGGGCCGGTGAGCGCCTCGATCCCCTTGAAGACATGCGCAAACACCTGGTCGAAGCGGTCGATATGGCGTTCGTCCTTCACAAGCGCGGCGCGGGCGAGGTAGTAAAAACCCTGGACGTCATAGTCGACCAGCCCGGCCTCTAGCCCTTCCAGCAGCGACAGATATTCCCTGAGCGAAACGGGAACGCGCGCGGCCTTTAGTTCGAGAAAGAAGGGGAGGAACATGGTTTGCCGTTATCTATGCCGAACGGTCACGGCGGAGTCGCCACGGGCACTGTCGATTTCGCCGGATTGCAGAAGATTTGCCACAGTACGTGGGTTGGGCATGGGCAAGTGCTTTGCGATGCGGGCTTCCGCCCATTCGCGCATAGCCGAGGCGGCATCGGCTATCGCTTCCGCCGGGTTTGCGCCGGCCCCGTGGCAGCCGGCGAGATCGGGCATCCGCACTCCCCAAACGCCGTCACTGCCATCCAGGATTCCGACATAGCGGATCATTCGGCTCCTTCCGCGTTATTTCGATCGCGCTCGCATCATAGCAGATCATACTCGATAAAACCTGTCCGCCGCGCGACATGGTCGTAGAGCTTGCGCGCTGTGGCGTTGGTTTCGTGGGTCATCCAATAGACGTTCTTGACGCCGATCTTGCCGGCTTCCTGCTTGACCGCTTCAATGAGGGCCGCACCGATGCCCTTGCCGCGCACATCAGGGTCGGCGAACAGGTCCTGCAGGTAGCAGTTGTTTTTCTCCGACCAGCCGGAGCGGTGATAGAGATAATGGGTCAGGCCGACCGCCTTGCCGTCGAGCGTGGCGATAAACCCCTTCGGTTCGAATTCACCTTCCGTGAACAGTCGTTTCCAGGTGATGTCGTAGACCTCGTCCGGCAGCTTGGTCTCGTAGAAGGTGAGGTAGGCAGTCCACAGCCGCCGCCAGTCGGCATGGTCGGCCAGCGCCAGCGGGCGGACGGTGATCTCGGTCATTTCGGTTCCTCCAAAGCCTTATCGGATTCCGGCGGAATCAGATCGGAAACACCATCGCCTAATCCACCGGCGAATTGTACTCGCGAAATGCGGTCGCCAGCATTTGCAGCGCGTCACGCGCCCGCGGCGCCAGATTGTGCGAATGCAGGACCACTTCGGAGGGGTCAAGCGACGGCAGGCCGAGCTTGCGGCCAACCTCGATCAGGCCGGGCGGAGCGACGCAGTGAGCCAGCGCCGAAACGGCAAAGCCCGCCGATATCGCAATGTTGACGGCCGCGCCGCCGCCGCCGACGAAGGCCTCCTCCCAGGCGATGCCTGCTTTGTCCAGCGCCTCGACCGCCCGCACACGATCCGGACAGTTGGACACGGTGCTTAAGAGCGCGAGGCGCAACGGCGTTCCGCGCTGCCACTCGAAGGAAGGTGCGGCGAACCAGCCATAGTGGTTGCGCGACAAGGTCCGGCCAGGACGGCTGTCGCCTTCGCGGTGCACGATAACCGCGTCGAGCTCGCCGTGATCGAAAGCTTCCTTGAGCACCGTGCTGGTATCGATCCTCAAACTGAGCGTCAGCGATGGATCGTGCGCATGGAGCTGGGCAATCAGAATGGACAGCGCCGGACCGGCGGCATGATCGACAAAGCCGAGCGCAAGCCGGCACGGTGCTGATGCAAACTCCGCCATGGCGCGCTCGTGCGCGGCAAGGAAGTCGCGCGCGGCGGGGAGGAAGACGGCGCCTCGTGCCGACAGGCTGACGCGGCGCGGCGTTCTTTCGATCAATCGCGCGCCGAGCTTTTCCTCAAGACGGCGCAGCTTGACGCTGATTGTCGCCTGGGTGCTGCCCAGCGCCGTGGCCGCCTGGGTGAAGCTCTGCAGATCGGCCACCATCACAAAGGTTCGTACGGCGTCCACATCAAGACTGGTCATCGCAGCACTCCATTGGGCCAATCATTCCGTTTTGTCATTTCTGATATAGCCGAGCATAGCCTTTTTTCATGGTCGAGTCTCCTCTATCTCAAACTGGTCGCGGTTTGAAGAGCGCCTCATGCTCGGCTGGAAAGAGATCGATATGCCAATTTAACGGAACACCATAGCGCTCACCGGCGTGTGCCTGGCGTCGCTGCTGTTCGGGCTCGAAATCTCCAGCGTGCCGGTGATCCTGCCGAAACTGGAAAGCGTGCTCGCCGCCAATCTCAGGGATTTGCAGTGGATCATGAATGCCTACACCATCGCCTGCACGACAGTGCTGATGGCGACGGGGACATTGGCCGACCGTTTCGGCCGCAAGAGCGTGATGGTGATCACCACCGTCGCCTTCAGCCTCGCCTCGCTGCTGTGCGGCCTGGCTCCGAGTGCTGCACTGCTGATAGCCGCCCGCTTCCTGCAAGGCCTCGCCGGCGGCGCGATGCTGACCTGCAGCGTCGCCGTGCTGTCTCACCAGTTCCAGGACGGCCGCGAACGCGGCAAGGCTTTCGTCGCCTGGAGCGTCGTCTCAGGCATCGGGCTCGGTTTCGGGCCCGCCATCGGTGGCTTGATCGTGGCGCTGTCGAACTGGCAATGGGTGTTCCTCATCCACGTGCCGCTGGCGATCCTGGCGCTCGCCTTTATCGGCGCCGGTGTCACGAATCGCGCGATCACAACGCCCAGAAGCTTGACTGGGCCGGCATGCTGACGCTGTCGGCTTCTGTGTTCGGCTTCTCCTATCTGATCACGCAGGGTGCGGATCTCGGGACCAGCGCCCGCATCGGCGTGATATCAGCCTCCGTGGCTGCGTTCATCGCTTTCCTTGTGGCCGAGAGGGTCAATCCCTATCCGATGTTCGATTTCTCCGCGTTCCGCATCCGCCAGTTTTCCGGCGCGATCATGGGCGCCATCGGCATGAATTTCAGTTACTGGCCGTTCATCATCTATCTGCCGATCTATTATTCGGGCGTTCTCGGCTATGACAGCACGACGACCGGCCTGCTGTTGCTCGTCTACACGCTGCCCTTCATGGTGATGCCGCCGATCGCCGAGCGCCTGCGCGCGCGCTATCAGGCGCGAATTGCCATCCCGCTCGGTCTGCTGACGCTAGGGATCGGTTTCATCGCCATGTGGATCGGCTCCGGGCTCGAGGGCGCCACCTGGCTGACCATGCTGCCCGGCACGCTGATTGCCGGCATCGGCATCGGTCTCACCAATTCGCCGACCACCAATACCACGACCGGCGCGGTATCGCCGGATCGCGCCGGCATGGCGTCCGGCATCGATATCAGCGCACGCCTGATCACGCTTGCCATCAACATCGCGGTGCTCGGCCTGCTTCTGACGCAAGGTATCGTTTCCCACCTGCGGGCCACACTCGGCGCGGCTTTGGAGCCGGATGAGTTGCGGGCACTGGCGGAAAGGGTCGCCACCGGCAATCTGGAGGACCTTGCGCAGGGGACGCCGAAGCTCGCAGCCCTCGACCCATCCGGCGCCATCGTGCATGCCGCCCTGGTCAACGGTTTCGGCTGGGTCATGCTCTATTGCGGGATCGGCGTTCTCGCCCTGTCGGTCATCGGCTTCGTCATCTTCGGGCCGAAGCGCGTCGCGCCGCAGGAGTGAGGTTTTGCTCCCGCGGAGTAAGCGGCCAAAGCCGCCCGTAGCTGTCAGCCAACCCTCGATCCTCACCGCTGCCGTCTGGCCATGAAGGCCAGGCGTTCAAACAGATGCACGTCCTGCTCGTTCTTGAGCAGTGCGCCGTGCAGCTTCGGCAGCGCATTCTTGGGGTCGGCGCGCAGATCCTCGGGTGCGATGTCGTCGGCGACCAGCAGGCGGATCCAGTCGAGCGCCTCGGAGGTCGACGGCTTCTTCTTCAACCCCTGCACGTCGCGGATCTCGTAGAACTGGGTCAGGGCAGCACGCACCAAATTCTGCTTTATGCCGGGATAGTGCACGTCGACGATTTTGTGCAGCGTGTCGACATCGGGAAAGCGGATGTAGTGGAAGAAGCAGCGGCGCAGGAAGGCGTCGGGCAGTTCCTTCTCATTGTTGGAAGTGATGATGACGATGGGGCGCACAGCGGCGCGGATCGTTTCGCCGGTTTCGTAGACGAAGAACTCCATCCGATCGAGTTCCTGCAAAAGGTCGTTGGGGAATTCGATATCGGCCTTGTCGATCTCGTCGATCAACAGCACGACCTTCTTGCCGGCCGCGAAGGCGTCCCAGAGCTTGCCGCGCTTGATGTAGTTTTTGATGTCGTTGAACCTGGCGTCCCCAAGCTGGCTGTCGCGCAGCCGCGAGACGGCGTCGTACTCATAAAGTCCCTGCTGCGCCCGCGTGGTCGACTTGACATGCCATTCGATGAGATCGAGGCCGAGGGCTGACGCCACTTGTCTGGCAAGCTCGGTCTTGCCGGTGCCCGGCTCGCCCTTGACCAGCAACGGCCGCTCCAGCGCGATCGCGGCGTTCACCGCCACCATCAGATCCTTGTCGGCGACATAGGCCGCCGTGCCTTCGAAACGCATACTTGCTCCTCGGTTCATCAGCGCGACCGTAAGGACGCTGCTTGACCTGTGCAAGGGCGAGCCGGCTGCGACCAAAGCGTGTGAGATCGAAATGGAAACATCGGCTCATGTCACTAGCGCTTGACCGACCAGCCGCCTATATTGGGCTTGGCGGTCTGCGCTTCCCGGCAGGAGAACATTTTCCCCGGGGCCTTAACGATCCTTAGGGAGCTGTCCCTGGGAAGACCCGTGGGTTTTCTCATACGGCGCCCACCTACTTTGTAGGTTCCCGGGATCGCTCTCTCCACCGGTTGTGTGGATCGTCACTTACCTCTATCCGCCCAGTTTGGCGGATGATGTGGTAGAAAACGTCGCTCATGAAACGTCACCCAGATCCGACCTTTTCTATCGTCCGCGCATGACATCTCCCAAAGACCTGAAAAAGCAGTTGCGCCTCGAGGCACTCGGCCGTCGCGATGCGCTCGATCCGCTGTGGCGGGTGGAGATCGCGCTTGAAATGGCCGAGACGGCGCGCGACCACCTCGCCATCGAGCCGGGTCAGATCGTTTCAGCTTTCTGGCCGATGCGATCGGAAGTCGACGTCAGGCCGCTGATGTTCGCCTTGCGCGAGAACGGGGCCAGGCTTTGCCTGCCGGCCATCCTCGACAAGACCACCATCGTCTTTCGCGAACTGGTGCGCGGCGCGCCGATGGTCGAGATGGGTTTTGGCACGGTCGGTCCGCATGCGGAGGCCGAGGTTCTCGATCCCGCGGTGATGCTGGTGCCGCTCGCGGCCTTCGACAGCCGCGGTCATCGCATCGGGTATGGCGCCGGCTATTACGACCGCGCCATCGCCAGGCTGATCGACAAGGGCCAGCCGCCACGACTGATCGGCATCGCTTTCGATTGCCAGGAGGTGGGTCTGGTGCCGGATGAGGCGCACGACGTCATCATCCCGGAAATACTGACCGAGAGCGGTTTGCGCCGCTTCGACATCGCTTAAAAGACCGCGATCCCGCTTAACGCGTTTCCAAGACGTGCCGGATAGTATTCCGGCAACACAGTCCGAGCCGATGGCGGCCATCATGTTTGTCTTCGCACGCTTCCTGCTGATGCCGTTCGTCCTCATCGCGGTAACGCTGTTCGCGATGGCATTGCACATTTCCGGAACGGCCCTGCACCACCAGTTCGCCTGGCATCAGACGGTTGCCACAGTGACGGATGTCAGTTCCTACAGCGAAGCCCAGGGTAATGGCCTCACCGCGAAAGGCATCAACGTCGCTGTCACCTATGTCGCGAACGATGCACCGATGACGTGGTCCGGCAAGGGAAAGGACATCGGCCTCTACACGGCGTCCAAAGGCGACGCGGTGAAGTTGTATTACAACCCTGCCAATCCATCTATCCTCGATACCGCGGCGATGAAGGGCTGGCGCGGCGGGCTGTTGCTCCTGGCCGCTACTGGTGGGTTCACTGGTTTCTACGTCTGGTTCTTCTGGCTGCGCGGACGCGCCGCACCGCCGGCGTCACCAATGATGCCTTCGGCAGTTCGCGTCGCGGGCGCGAGCGCAAAGCCGTCTCAACAGCAGCGTGGTACTTTCGGCCGGCGTTAGCGCCAATCGCCCGGGTAGCGCTTGCCTAGCGTCCGTGCCTCTGGATAGAAGTGGGCATGAGACTTCTCTTCCTCGGCGACATGGTGGGCAAATCGGGACGTACGGCGGTGTGGGAACAACTGCCCGGCCTGATCTCGGATTTCAAACTCGACTTCGTCATCGTCAATGGCGAGAACGCCGCCGGCGGCTTCGGCATCACCGAAGACATTTTTCGCGACACCATCGCCGCCGGTGCGGATGTCGTCACCACCGGCAACCATGTCTGGGACCAGCGCGACGCACTGGTCTTCGCGCCGCGCGAGGAGCGCTTCTTGCGCCCGTCCAACTTCCCCAAGGGC
Organism: Mesorhizobium sp. M0659; assembly: GCF_040320605.1. Taxonomy (NCBI): domain Bacteria; kingdom Pseudomonadati; phylum Pseudomonadota; class Alphaproteobacteria; order Hyphomicrobiales; family Phyllobacteriaceae; genus Mesorhizobium; species Mesorhizobium sp. M0659. Next base: position 105,424 of record NZ_JAMYPY010000010.1, on the reverse strand, counting down.
ACGCCGGGGCGCGGTTCCGGCGTCTATATCGCCAAAAACGGCGCGCGCGTGCTGGTCGCCAACATCATGGGCCGGGTGTTCATGCATCCCGAGCTCGACGATCCGTTCCAGGCCGGCGAGCGCGAGCTGGCCGCCTGTCCGCTGGGCGAGCAGGCCGATGCCGTGGTCATCGACTTCCATGCCGAAGCGACCTCGGAGAAAATGTGCTTCGCGCATTTCGTCGACGGCCGCGCCAGCCTCGTCATCGGCACCCATACGCACCAGCCGACGGCCGACCACCAGATCCTCAACGGCGGCACCGGCTACATGTCCGATGCCGGCATGTGCGGCGACTATGATTCCTCGCTCGGCATGGACAAGGAAGAGCCGCTCAACCGCTTCCTGTCGAAAGTGCCGAAAGGCCGCTTCGAGGCGGCGACCGGACCGGCGACATTGTGCGGCGTCGGCGTCGACATTTCCGACCGGACGGGCCTGGCCGAAAAGATCGCGCCGTTTCGTCGCGGGCCGCGGCTTGAAGAAACCGCGCCATCCTTCTGGTCGTGACATTGATATGGTGGAATATAGTACCTAATTGGCGACGAAACTGCTCTAGATCGTAGAGGGGACGACCTCCATGCAGCTCGTTGAGTTCCTGGCGCCGCATTTTCAATTTGTTGCCGATCCAACCGCGTGGGTCGCGTTGCTGACGCTGATCGTGCTCGAGGTCGTGCTCGGCATCGATAATCTGATCTTCATCTCGATCCTGACCAACAAATTGCCGGAAGCGCAGCGCGCCCGCGCCCGGCGTCTCGGCATCTCGGCGGCGCTGATCATGCGGCTGGTGCTGCTCGCAACCATCTCCATCATCGTGCAGCTGACGACGCCGGTGTTCACAGCGTTCGGCCATGGCTTTTCCTGGCGCGACCTGATCCTGATTGCCGGCGGCCTGTTCCTGGTCTGGAAGGCGACCAAGGAAATCCACCACACCGTCGATCCCGACGACCACAAGGATACGATGATGGGCGAGACGCTGCAGATCTCGCTTGCCGGCGCCATCTTCCAGATCCTGCTGCTCGATCTCGTCTTTTCGATCGATTCGATCATCACCGCCGTCGGCATGACCGACGAGATTGCCATCATGTACATCGCCGTGATCGTGGCGGTGAGCGTGATGATGCTGGCGGCCGGGCCGCTGGCCAACTTCATCGCCAAGAACCCGAGCATCGTCATGCTGGCGCTGGGCTTCCTGCTGATGATCGGCATGACGCTGATCGCCGACGGCATGGGCTATCATGTGCCGAAGGGCTACATCTACGCCGCGATGGGCTTTTCCGCTCTGGTCGAGGGCCTCAACATGCTGGCGCGGCGAAGGAAGAAATCCAGCGGTGGGCATTGAGGCTGGGCGATCGGGGCGATCCTAGCGCCCCGGCACGCCCTTCGGATAACGGTCGCCGATCAGGCCAAGCGACAGGCCCTGTTCCAGCAATGCCTTTGCGCCGGCAAGAACCAGTGCGAAGCCGTCGGTCGAGCCGACCGCCTGCTTGACCTGCTCGTCGGCGGTGCCGGCGAAGCCGAAATTGCTGACCTCAAGAAAGGTCGCACCGTCAGGCGTTTCGGCGCCGGGCATCTCCGGGAATGTCCAGACCACAGTGGTCGGCGGATCGCTCCATTGCATGACGATCTTCTTGTTCTCGACGATCTCGCTGACATTGACCATCGCCGAGGCGCCGTACATGCGCCACTCCCAGCGAACCTCTTTGCGGCTATCCAGCCGGCCGCTACTGTGGGTAAACCAGAATTTCGTGGTGATGGCCGGGTCGACCATCGCCTCGAAGACATCGGCGACCGGCCGCTTAATCAGCATGCCGGCTTCGGCAGTCGGCGTTTTGTGAATTTCCATCGATGCTCCTTCCTTGTCCGGTTTGCGCTCACCATGCGTCAGGCTCGCGCACCATGTGAACGATGCTGGCCGGGTTGGCGATCCAGAAGCCGCGAAAGCCTTCGCCCAGGGGCTCGACCGCGTCGCAACGGACGACGCCGGCCTTGGCGAGATGATCCGCAATGGCTGCAGAATCGTCGGTGAAAAGCTCAAGCCAGACTTCGGCCTGGCTCAGCATCGGCGCCTCGTCGATCCACAGACGGTTTGGGCCAAGCTCGAAGCCGATGGCTGGCGTCTTGGCGGTAAATGGCTTCAAGCCGACGACATCACGATAGAAGGCGATCGTCGCCTCGTACTGGTGCGGCGGCACCTTCATGGCGATGTTGATGCCGCCGGTCATCTTCGCGGTCATTGCGGGCTCCGTTGCGCTGTTCATCTGTTTGTCTCGTTGGCCGGCTCGCCCCTCATCTCGCCGCGGTAGTAGCCGTCGCGCAGGTTGATGCCGTATTCGACATAGGCCTTCATGCAAGCCAGCATCTGCGACCAGCCCTCGCAATTGAGGTAGGATTTCTGCAGGCCGACCACGCCTTCCGGCCAGCCGGATTCAGCAATGGTCACAAGGGTGCCGCCATCGTCCAGCGGCTCGAAGTTCATCTCGATGCGTGTCTTGTAGGCGGGCCTGTCGTCGGCATCTGTGGCATCCCAGCGCAACACGATGCGGCTGTCCTTGACCACTTCATCGACCTCGACCGGCACTTTTCCCCACCAGACGACACCGATGCCGGCTTCTAGCGGGGCGCTGGCGCCGCCGATGGTGGTGAAATAGCCGCTGAGCTTCTCCGGATTGACGACTGCGTCGAAGACTTCTGCGACCGGTTTGCCGATGCGCCCGGAAACTCTGAATCCAAGAGACATATCCACAGCTCCTTTCTTGATTGGCTCGACGATATGTTATAGAAACATAACATGTCAAGCCAAACCGCAGACGATCACATTTTCAAGGCGTTGGCGCATCCGCGCCGTCGCGAATTGCTGGATCGGCTGAAGGATGCGCCGCAGACGACCGGCATGTTGTGCGAGGCGTTTCCCGACATCGATCGCTGCACCGTCATGCTGCATCTCAAGGTGCTGGAAGAAGCCGAACTGGTGGTGGCAAAGCGCGAAGGGCGCGAGCGCTGGAACCATCTCAACGCGCTGCCGATCAAGCACATCCACGACCGCTGGATCAGCCAGTATGCCGGCCATGCGCTCAGCATTATCGACCGGCTGAAATCCGATCTGGAGGGCTGAACCGGCGCGGCTGGACGAATTGAGCCGATTTATCTATAAGCCGGCCATTCCGACAGAGAACGCCGTGCATCCATAGCGTTGCACCTTGGACGGCTCTGAAATTTGAATTCGAGTACCCGGGAAGACGAGGTGAGACCACCTCGCTTCGGGATGCTCTAGCCGAAGACGACAGGGGTGCCATGGCTGGCCATTCACAGTTCAAGAACATCATGCACCGCAAGGGCCGGCAGGACGCGGTGCGGTCAAAAATGTTTTCCAAGCTGGCGCGCGAAATCACCGTCGCCGCCAAGAGCGGGACGCCCGACCCATCGATGAACCCGCGTTTGCGCCTGGCTATCCAGAACGCCAAGGCGGTGTCGATGCCGAAGGACAACATCCAGCGCGCCATCAACAAGGCGTCGATGGGCGATGCCGAGAATTACGAAGCGGTGCGCTATGAAGGCTATGGGCCAGGCGGCGTGGCGCTGATCGTCGAGGCGCTGACCGACAACCGCAACCGCTCGGCCTCGAATGTGCGCGCCGCCTTCACCAAAGCCGGCGGTGCGCTTGGTGAAACCGGCTCGGTGTCGTTCATGTGGAACCGCGCCGGCGAGATTTACTATCCGGCCTCCGCCGGCAGCGCCGACAAGGTGATGGACGCGGCGATCGAGGCCGGCGCCGATGATGTCGAGTCCGACGAGGAAGGCCACACCATCTACTGTGCGTTCGAGAGTATGGGCGAAGTGTCTAAGGCGCTGGAAGCCTCGCTTGGCGAGGCCGAATCGGTGAAGCCGATCTGGCAGCCGCAGAACAATGTCCCGGTCGACGAAGAGCGGGCGCAATCGCTGATGAAACTGGTGGCAACGCTCGAGGACGATGACGACGTGCAGAGCGTCTACGCGAATTTCGAGGTCGACGACGAGACCATGGCCAAGCTCAGCGCGGCGTAGGTCCGTGCAATACAGTCGGATGCGAATATTGCTGTATGACGGCGGCCTGCCTATAGATTAGTCAGTGATCAGGGGGGCCGATGACCGACTATAAAGAGGCAAGTTTTGCCGATGCGGTGGCCTGGCCTCGCCGGCCCGGCATATGGCGACGGTTTCTCGCTGCACTCATCGACTACCTTGTAATCCTGATCGCCCTCTATTTGCTCGTAGGGGCTCTATTTCTGCTGACCAACGGTGGCGTAAAAGGCAGCTTTTGGCTGAACTGGAAGCTATGCCAGGAGGGTACGGTTCACGGTGCCCCGACACTTGCCCGTTATGACTGGCAGGTGTGTAGAACATCAGTACTCGGTTTGCCGGTCGCCATATGGAGCGTGGGTACGGCGCCGGGCTCAAAGCCTGGAGAAACCTCCTCCATCTCGATCAATCTGGATTCGCAAGGGAATTTCAGGCCTGCAGCATTGGACCTGGGTTTCCTCGAGCTGATCGCTCTGGCGTCTTATCTCCTCATTATGGAGTTGAAGTCCGGCCAATCAATCGGCAAGCGGCTCACGGAGCTCACTGTACATGATGAGGACGACAGACATAGGGCCGGCCTGCCGGCGAGAAAGGCTGTTCGGCGGCAACTTATCAAGTTTCTCGGCGCATTACCGATCGTCCTGACGGGAAGCTGGTATGCTTTTCAGGCTTGGGGCACCGCTCCCGGTGGCGTGCAGGATTACTCCAGCCTGGAAATAGTGGTTGCATCCGCTGCCCTCGTTTTGGTGCTGATCTGGCCGGTCTGGATTGCGATATCCATAGCTCTGGGCGACGACCCGATACACGATCGATTCGCAAATACCACGGTGCGCATACAGGAGGCCCAGACATGAGTGTGCCGGAGAGGCCCCGCGTGGTCATCACCTATTGCACGCAGTGCCAGTGGCTGTTGCGGGCCGGCTGGATGGCGCAGGAACTGCTCTCCACCTTCGGCACGGATCTTGGTGAAGTGACGCTGGTGCCGGGCACAGGCGGCATCTTCACCGTTTCCTGCAACGATGTGCTGGTCTGGGACCGCAAGCGCGACGGCGGCTTTCCCGATGCCGCCAAGCTCAAGCAGCTGGTGCGCGACGTCATCGATCCGGGCCGCGATCTCGGTCATTCCGACCGCAAGGGTCACACGCAAAAGGACCCCGCTTGAGGCGAGGTCCTTGCGTTTGCGAAGTGCCATTTTTCAGAGCAATGCGAACATGAAGCAGGCCATCGACACGATGGCGGTGATGGTGCGGACGTGGTTCCACATCACCCATTGATTCAGATGGTTCGCCCACACGGCTGCGCCATTGGCGCTGGCCGGGTCGACGGCGGCGAGCGCATCGTTGAGCGGCACATTGAAGACCATGGTCACGATCGGGTTGCCGATCAAATAGATCACGGCACCGGCAAGCAGCCAGTATGAGCCGGACTGGCTCCACCCCATGAGAACGGCGGCGATAAGCACCAGACAGAGCTGGCCGGTGCCGAACAGCGCCGTCATGAAGGTGGGCGTGATCACCGTGATGTTGATCGAATTCATCGCTGCGATGCCTTGGGGGACCGGCAGCCGGGCAAGCGCCGCCATGATAAAGTTGGAAAAGGCGAAGAACACGCCGCCGACGACGCCCGAGCCGATTGCAGCGATGATGGTGAGGGTGGGAAGAAGCTTGATCATCTCAGTTGCTCCAGATGCCGGTTGCAGCGGTTTCATTTGCGTAGGCGGAAAAGTCTTTCGGCGCGCGGCCGAGCACACGCTGGACGCCGTCGGTCAGCGTCTCGTTGCGGCCGTCAAGCACTTCGGTGAACAGCTCGTTGAGCAGCCAGGCGATTTCGGGCGGCAGTTCGTATGCCGCCGTCGCGGCGGTGAATTCGTCATGCGAGATCTTGATATAGCGGATGTCGCGGCCGGTCGCCTTGGCGATCTCGGCAACCGCGTCGGCGAAGCTTAGCAGCCGCGGCCCGGTCAACTCATAGAGCTGGCCGACATGACCCGGTTCGGTCAGCGCAACGAAGGCAGCATCGGCGATGTCGTCGACATCGACGAAGGGCTCGCCAACAGGGCCGACAGGCAAAGCCACTTCGCCTTGCCGCAAGGACTCGACGAGAAAACCTTCACTGAAATTCTGCGAAAACCAAGCGCAACGCAGGATCGTCCAGTCAGCGCCCGAGGCTTTGACCATCTCTTCGGCGCGCTGGGCTTCGGTCTCGCCGCGGCCGGAGAGCAGCACCATGCGGGTGACGCCATTTGCCACCGCAAGCCTGGCGAAGGCGCCGACGGTCTCGGCGGCGCCCGGCACGGCGATGTCGGGATAGTAACTGATGTAGACGGCGCCCACGCCCTGCATGGCAGGCTCCCAGGTCGCCGGAACCTCCCAGTCGAAGCGGGGGCTGCCGGAACGCGAGCCGATGCGCACGGGAATGCCCTGTGAGGTCAGCCGCCCGGCGAGGCGACGGCCGGTCTTGCCAGTGCCACCGAGAATCAGGACTGGTTTGGTGTCGGTCATGGTGGTTTTCCTTTGTTACAAATATGAATAATCCTCACATTTGCAAAATGTGATAAACCCTCGTATTTTGGGAGTCAAGCCGTTTGTTGGCAGATTTTGTCGAGACCGGAGGCCGTCATGGAAGACACAGCAACGCCCGCATTTGAGGAGCAGGTCGCATCGCCGCGACGGGCGCCCACCCAGCAGCGCAGCCGCGAGCGGGTCGAGCGCATGCTGGCCGCAGCCTCGGCGCTGATTGCCGAGCAAGGCAGCGACGCCATGCGCATGGGCGAGGTAGCGGAACGGGCCGCGGTGTCGATCGGTTCGCTCTACCAGTTCTTTCCCGACAAGCGGGCGATCGTCTGGGCGCTGGCCGAGCGATACACCGCCGAAAGCCAGGCCTGCATCTCCTCGGCGCTCAAGGATGTCGTCGACGCCGAGGGCCTGCGGCAGGCGTTTTCGGAGCTGGTGGATATCTACTATCAGCTGTTCCTGGCCGAGCCGGTGATGCGCGACATCTGGTCGGGCACCCAGGCCGACAAGGCGCTGCGCCAGCTCGAACTCGCCGACAGCCGGGCGAATGCCGAATTCCTGACGATGGTGCTGAAGCGGCTGCATCCCGGCGCCGATCCGGTGGCGCTGGAGACCACAGCGTTTCTGGTCTGGCAGATGGGCGAGGCTGCCGTGCGGCTGGCGATCTCGGTCGACCGGCAGGAGGGCGACAGGCTGGTCGCCGCCTACAAGCGCATGGCGCTGCGGGAATTGGTGGACGGGTAGGCTCGCACCACTCTGGGAAGGGTCGCTTCGAAGCAGCAGGGTGGACGCGTCGGACCGCATCCGACCCTTGGGCCGACCTCCCCACAAGCGGGAGGTATCGGCGCGTTAGCTTGAAGCGACTGACTTTGGCGGCAACAAAAAAACCCGCCACAAAGGCGGGTTCTTGATTCAGCGATACAGGTAAACTTTAGAGGCCGAAGCCTTCGAAGCGCTTCTTGAACTTCGACAGGCGGCCGCCGCGGTCGAGCAGGGTCTGCTGGCCGCCGGTCCAGGCCGGGTGCGTGGTCGGATCGATATCGAGGTTCATCGTATCGCCTTCCTTGCCCCAGGTCGAACGGGTCGAGTATTCGGTGCCATCGGTCATGACGACCTTGATGGTGTGGTAGTCGGGATGGATATCGGCCTTCATTGTCGTGCTTCCTGGCTTGCGGCGCTACAGACGGGCCCGCGGCCTGCGTCGATGCGCCCCTTTTTAAAACTCGAAGCCGCAGCTATTGAAAAGCCACGGCTTCTAAAACGGTCGGCGAGCCTATACATCAGCCGGAATTGAATCACAAGGCCACGGCAGGCGCATATTGAACGCGCCCACCTGGAGCGGCCAGAGGAAACGGTCATGGCGGACATCAGCGGCGAGCAAGACGGGCGCAGGCGCTCGCTCGGGCCGCTCAGGCGCCTATATCCCTACATATTCCGCTACCGCAAACTGGTCATAGGCGCCCTCATTTCGCTCGCCATCGCCGCGGCGACGACGCTGGCGCTGCCGCTGGCCGTGCGGCGCATGATCGATCACGGTTTCAGTGCTTCCGGCACCGTCTTCATCGCCGAGTATTTCGCCGCTTTGGTGGCGATGGCAGCCATTCTGGCGGCAGCGTCGGCCGGACGCTACTACTTCGTCATCACGCTCGGCGAGCGGGTCGTTGCCGACATCCGCAGCGACGTGTTTTCGCATGTCACGACGCTTTCGCCGTCCTTCTTCGACACCGCGCAATCGGGCGAGATCGTCTCGCGGCTTGCCGCCGACACCACGCAGGTGAAATCTGCGGTCGGCGCCACCGCCTCGGTGGCGTTGCGCAACGTCATCCTCGGGCTCGGCGCGGTGGCGATGATGGTCGTCACCAGCCCGAAACTGTCGGGCCTGGTGATCGCGGCCATTCCGCTCATCGTACTGCCGCTGGTCGCGTTCGGCCGTTCGGTGAGGCGCCGGTCACGGCAGGCGCAGGACACGCTGGCGCAAGCGACCGCCTATGCCAGCGAGCAGATCGGCGCGGTGCGCACGCTGCAGGCGTTCACCAACGAGACGCTGGTCACCGGGCGGTTCTCGGCCGCGGTGGAAGCCGCCTTCCAAGCGGCGCGCTCGTCGATCTTCTCCCGCTCGCTGCTCACCTTCTTTGCCATCTTCATGATCTTTTCCTCGGTCGTGGCGGTGTTGTGGTTCGGCTCGCGTGACGTGCTTGCCGGCACGATGTCGCCCGGTACGCTCGGCCAGTTCCTGCTTTACTCCGTGTTTGCCGCAGGCGCGCTGGGCGCACTGTCGGAAGTCTGGGGCGAGCTTGCCCAGGCGGCGGGTGCGGCCGAAAGGCTGACCGAGATACTCGACGAGACGCCGGCGATTCAACCGCCGGCCAATCCGCTGCCGCTGCCCGCCAAGGCGACAGGCGCGATCAGCTTCGACGACGTCTCCTTCTCCTACCCGGCAAGGCCGGACCGTGCCGCCGTCCACGGCTTGAGTTTTCAGGTCAAGCCGGGCGAGACGGTGGCGATCGTCGGCCCGTCGGGCGCCGGAAAGAGCACCGTCTTTTCGCTGATTCTGCGCTTCTACGATCCCGAAACCGGCCGCATCGCCATTGACGGCGTCGACGTGCGCGAAGCCGATCCGGCTGAAGTGCGGGAGCGCATTGCGATCGTGCCGCAGGATGTCACCATCTTTGCGGCAAGCGCGCGCGACAATATCGGCTTTGGCCGGCCGGGCGCGACGAATGCCGAGATCGAGGCCGCCGCCGGGGACGCGCTGGCCGACGAGTTCATCCTCAGGCTCGACAAGGGCTACGACAGCCAGGTCGGCGAGCGCGGTGTGACCTTGTCCGGCGGCCAGCGCCAGCGCGTGGCGATCGCCCGCGCCATCCTGCGCGACGCGCCGATCCTGCTGCTCGACGAAGCCACGTCGGCGCTCGACGCCGAAAGCGAAACGCTGGTGCAGACGGCGCTGGAACGGCTGATGCAGGGCCGCACCACCATCGTCATCGCCCACCGGCTGGCGACCGTGCTGAAGGCCGACCGCATCCTGGTCATGGATGGCGGCCGCATCGTCGAGGAAGGCACGCACCAGAGCCTGGTCGCCAAGGGCGGCATCTATGCAAGGCTGGCCAAGCTGCAGTTCGAAACCGGAGCAAGCGCCTTCAGGGGTGCCGCGGAGTAGCAACCCGCAATCAGGCGGGACCATACCGCTTGCGGAGATGCTCGGTGAAATGCGCGGCATTCAGTTTCTCGCCCGTGGCGCGCTCAAGCAGTTCGGGCGTCGACCAGCGCGATCCCTGCGACCAGATATTGTCGCGGCGCCAGTCATTGATGGCGGCGAAATTGCCCCTGGCGAGATCGCTGTCGGCTGAAGGATGGTCGCGCGTCAGCGCAGCCCATTGCTGCGCCGCCATCATGGCGCCCAGCGTATAGGACGGGAAATAGCCGAAGGCGGCGCCCGGCCAATGCACGTCCTGCATCGGTCCGTCGGCTGGGTTGTCGATGGTCGAAAGGCCAAGATACTCCCGCATCTTGGCGTCCCACGCCTCGGGCAGGTCGGCCGCCTGCAGCCGCCCCGAGACCAGCTCCTGCTCCAACTCGTAGCGCAGGATGACATGCAGCGGGTAGGTGACCTCGTCGGCGTCGACGCGGATCAGGCCGCGCTCGACCCGGTGCACATGCGGCAGGATGTCGTCCAGCGACCAGGCCTCGCCGAGATGCTTTTCCACCACCGGCAGCGCCCAGCGCCAGAATTCGGGGTTGCGGCCGACCTGTTTCTCGACGAACAGGCTCTGGCTTTCATGCACCGCCATGCCGCGCGCCTTGCCGAGCGGCCAGTGCGCCCAGGCCTTCGGTAGGTTCTGCTCGTAGAGCGCATGGCCGGTCTCGTGCAGCACGCCCATCAAAGCCGACAGGAAATCGGACGTTTTGTAGCGGGTGGTGATGCGCACGTCGCTCGGCACGCCGCCGCAGAAGGGATGGTGCGATACGGACAGAGAACCGTGGGTGAGGTCGAAGCCGACCGAAGCCATCATGGCGAGACCAAGCTCGCGCTGTTTGTCGATCGCATAGCTGCCGGAGAGCGGCTTCACGGGATGCCTGGCCAGGCGCGCTTCCTGCGCGGCCAGGGCTTCCGGCACGAAGCCCTTCAGGAATGTCTTCAGCTCGGTGAACACCGGCGTGATGTCGGCGGCGCGGTTGCCAGGATCGTATTGCTCCATCAGCGCGTCGTAGGGATCGAGGCCGAGCGCGTCGGCGCGCAGGGCGGCTTCCTCGCGCACCAGCGCGATGACACCTTCGAGCGCCGGCAGGAAACCGGCCCAGTCATTCTTGGCGCGCAGGTCGCGCCAGAGCTGCTCGGAGCGCATACGCGCCACCGTCTGGCGCTCGACGAATTCGACCGGCAGGCAGGTCAGGTTGGTGTATTGGCGACGCAGTTCGCGGACCGCCGCCTGCTGCTCCTCGTTCAGCGCCTCCTGTTCGGCGGCGGCGAGCCAGTCGGCGATCTCCGGCGCGGTAGCCCTGATATGCAGCATCCCGGCCAGGGACGACATGGCTTCGGCGCGCTTCTCGCCGCCGCCGACGGCCATGTGGGTCGCCTCGTCGGCGCCGAGGATAGCGAGCGCATGTTCCAGCGCTTCGAGCTTGTGGCCGAGATCATCGAGCTTCTGAAAAGACATGGCAGGTTCCGCGTTTTGGACCGCGGGAAAAGATACCAACGCGCCAGGATTGGCAACCCTCAAAGGTGGCTTTCGCCGATGCAGCTTGCGCCGATGAGCTTGTGCGTGGAATGCTGGCTGGCGGTGGAACACCGCCATGCAGGGGAGACTAAGATGATCGGCAATATCCTGGTCGGGCTGGTGGCCCTGATCCACCTCTATATCGTCTATCTGGAGATGGTGGCGTGGGACACACCGCGCGGGCACAGGGCGTTCAACCTCAAGCCGGACTTCGCCAGCGCATCGAAGGTGCTCGCCGCCAATCAGGGGCTCTACAACGGCTTCCTTGCCGCGGGGCTGATCTGGGGCCTCTATCTCGGCGCGGCGGGATTCCAGATCAAGGTGTTCTTCCTGCTTTGCATCGCCGTCGCCGGCCTCTATGGCGCGGCGACTGCCAGCCGGAAGATCCTCTATATTCAGACCGTGCCGGCGGTGCTGGGCCTCGCTGCGCTGTGGCTGGGCTGGTGACAAAAAAGACGCCCTCGGAGCCAGATCCGGGGGCGTCAGACAGTCCCTTCCTCATTCCTGGAGATATCAGAGCGGATCTCAGCCGTTCGGATAATTCCCGCCGTCGGAGCCATCACCGATCATGAAGCCGCTGCCGGTGTCGGACATCAGCCTCTGATCGACATTGTCGAGGCGGCGCAGCAGATCGTGATATTGCGCGGCCGGGATCCGGCCATGGTCCGAAGCGGCGACCCGTTCGGCGGCCTGGCCGATATGCGCCGCACGCAGATGCAGCCACCGCGCTTCCGAGGTCGAGATGCCCCTCGTTTCGCGCGCATCCGTGATGCCCTGTTCGACGCCCCGCACCTGCTCGATCAGGCCGGTCACGCGCGGACCGGTCATGTCGGTCGGGTCGCTGGCGTCGAGGGCGCCCTTGTGATGTCCGGCGGCATGGGCGCCGGCGAGTGGAACAGTGATCAGAAGTGTCGTGAGGGTTGCGGTCCTGAGAGTCTTCAAAGAGCGCATGATGTGCGTCTCCTCCTGCTGTGGAAGGGGCAAGCGCTTTCGCTCCGCCTTCCGGAAGCGGGCCGTCCGGTTCCGTCGCGTCGCGATGGGAGGCATCGCCGGCGGTTCTCGGCCCTGCGCGTCAAAGTAGGAGCCCGGAAACGCGAAATGTTTTCAGGCCTTGCCGGCCTGGCGTTTCGCCCTAGAGTTGAGCTGGCAAACAATTTCGCGTGACTGAAAATCACCGTTCGGTGAGCTTCAGTTCAATGCGTCGGTTCTTGTTGCGGGCGTCTTCGGTGTCGGCGGGGTCGAGCGGCTGGAATTCGCCGAAGCCGGCCGCAACCAGCCGGTTGGCGGGCACGCCGTTCTCGATCAGGAACTTGACCACCGAGGTCGAACGCGCCGTCGACAATTCCCAATTGTCGCGATAGCGGCCGGCGCCGGACAGCGGCTTGTTGTCGGTGTGGCCGTCGACGCGCAGCACCCAGTTGATCTCGGGCGGGATTTCCTTTTGCAACTCGATGATGGCGTCGGCGAGCTTCTTCATCTCGACCTTGCCGGCATCGTTGATCACTTCGGAGCCGGTCGGGAACAGAACTTCCGACTGGAAGACGAAGCGGTCGCCGACGATGCGGATGTTCTCGCGATCGGCGAGGATTTCGCGCAGGCGGCCGAAGAAGTCGGAGCGATAGCGGTTCAGCTCCTGCACGCGCTGCGCCAGCGCGACGTTGAGCCGACGGCCGAGATCGGCGATCTTGGTGTTGGAATCGCGGTCGCGCGTTTCGGACACGTTGAGGGCGTCCTCGAGCGCGCCGATCTGCTTGCGCAGCGCCGCGATCTGCTGGTTGAGGATCTCGACCTGGCTCAGCGCCTGCTGGCTGATCTGGCGCTGGTTGTCGAGTTCGCCGCCGAGCTCCGCGGCGCGCTGGTTGGCGGCGTCGCCGGTGCCGGCGCCTTGCGCCAGCAACTGCTCGAGCCGGCTCTTCTCAGCTTCCGCCGCCGACAGCGACGCCTGCAGATTGGCCAGCGAATCGTCCTTGTCCTGCGCGCTCGAGCGCTCCAGCGCCAGCAACTGCGTCAGTTCGTTGATCTGCGAGTTGAGGCGCGTGAGCGCCGTATCCTTGCCGGAGAGTTCGCGTCCGAGCAGGAACTGCGCCAGCACGAAAACGGTGAGCAGGAACATGATGGCCAGCAGCAGCGTCGACAGCGCGTCGACGAAGCCCGGCCAATAGTCGATCCGGCGATCGGTGCGCCGGCCCCTGGCGAGAGCCATGCTAGTGGACCCCAGGTTTCTTCAGCGCGTCGGCGATCTTTTCCAGCGTGTTGCGCATCGCCTTCTGCTCGTCCGACTGGGCCTCGACCCAGTCGCGCATGATCTGCTGCTCGGAGCGCATGTTCTTGACCAGGCCGGAAATGCCGTCGGCGAGATTGGCCATGGCGGTGGCGACGCGCGGATTGGAGCCGCCGCCGCTTTCCTGCATGCTGCGCAGCCGTTCCGACAGGACCCGGATCTCGTCGGAGGATTCAGTCTTGGCCGGGTCGGCGACGGCGATGTCGGAGGAGAGATCGGTGACCGAGGACAGCCAGTTTTCAAGCTCGGTATAGAAGCGGGTCTGCGCGCGGCCGGCCTGCAGGTCGAGGAAGCCTAGCACCAGCGACCCGGAAAGGCCGAACAGCGAGGACGAAAAGGCCGTACCCATGCCGGCCAGCGGCGCCGACAGCCCCTGCTTCAGCGAATCGAGCACTGCGGCGGCGTCGCCGGTGCCGGGATCGAGCGATTCGATGGTTTCGCGGATCGAGCCGATGGTGTTGAGCAGGCCCCAGAAGGTGCCGAGCAGACCGAGGAACACCAGCAACCCGACGAGATAGCGCGAGGTGTCGCGGCTTTCGTCGAGGCGGGTGGCGATCGAATCCAGCATGGTGCGCATCGAAGACGTCGAGAAGGCGACCGTCGAGGAGCGGCCGATCATCGCCTTCATCGGAGCCAGCAGCACCGGCTCGGTGGTTTCGGAACCGGCGCGGAAGGAATTGACCCAGCGCACTTCGCGAAACAGTCGTCCGACCTGGGCGAAGGCGAGCAGGATGCCGACCACAAGGACGCCGACGATGAGGCCATTGAGGCCGGGATTGCTCCCGAAAGCGGTCGAGATCTGGCGGGTGAGGATGGCGGCGATGAAGGCGACGATGACCAGGAAGATGACCATGGTCAGGAGGAAGACCTGCGGGCTCGACAGTTTGTGCGGATCGTACATCAGGACATCAGAACGCCTGCCCACGCCGAAGGATCTGAGAAAAGCCATCCGTGCCCCGTTTCCGATGCTCTATTTGCCTTGACGCAATTCCGAACGGGAAGCCGCTCATACTTCCCTGGAACCGCTCCATTGCCGCCGATCACGTAATTCGCGACTCTAAACGGAATTGTGACCAAATTGAATGGCGCTTGGCAATATTGCCCGACTGTCGGGCCGCACCACGCCGTTCAGAGGCGGTTGACGACCAGGCAGTCGACCATGGCGGCAAGATGCAGCCCGGCGCCGGTGACGACAAAGCCGTGCCAGAGGGCATTGTGGAAGCGCAGGCGTTTCCAGGCGAAGAAGATGACGCCGCAGGAGTACACGATGCCGCCGGCGACAATCAGCGCGATCGAAGTCGTCGGCAACGTCGCCACCAGCGGCTTGACCAGGACGACGCCGCTCCAGCCGATGGCGAGATAGAAGACAATGGCCAGACGATCAAAGCGGCCGGGCAGGAACACTTTCATGGCAATGCCGGTCAAAGCAGCGGTCCAGACAAGGACAATCATCGGCAGCGCCAGCGGCGAGCCGTCGAGCTGGGCCAGAAAGGGCGTGTAGGTCGCGGCGATCAGGAGGTAGATCGCCGCATGATCGAAGCGCCGCAAGATCCACTTCGCCGGCGACGTCACCGGCCACAGATTGTAGGTCAGCGAAATCGACAGCACAGTCAGCAGCGACACCACGAAGAAGGCGGCGGCGATGTATTCGCCGGGACCGGCATGGAAGGCGGCCAGCGCCAGCAACGCCGAGCCGGCGGCTATTGCCAGCACGATGCCGACCGCGTGGACGATGCCATCGGCGATCATCTCCGCACGCGAATAGTGCCAACGCCCGACAAAAGGGATTTCAATTGGCTGGTCTGGCTGCGCTTCTCGCGAGGATAGTGAAGGTATGCTCGTCATAAAGATCCTGCGTCACCCTTATCTGGGCGGCCGCCGGGCAGTATTTCAAGCTTTGATTGCGGTTTTGCGACTGCGGCGCTTCAGCGCGCCGCGCCGGCATGCCAAGTAATCAGCGCGCCGAGATCGGCTTCTTCACCGCCTTGAGCAGCGCGCGCTGGATGACCTCGTTGCCAGCGACGAGCGAACCCGCCTCGAGCATATCCTGGCCGCCATCCATGTCGGAGACGAAGCCACCGGCCTCGCGGATCAGCAGCAGGCCGGCGGCAATGTCCCAGGCCGACAGGCCGGTTTCCCAAAAGCCGTCCATGCGGCCGGCGGCGACATAAGCGAGATCGAGCGCGGCGGAACCCAGGCGGCGCACGCCCGAGACCTCGGCCATCACATTGCGCAACTCGACGAGGAAATTGCCGTGCTGGCCGCGGCCGAGATGCGGCACGCCGCAGCCGATGACGCAGTCGGTGAGCTTGCTGCGGCCGGCAACGCGCAGCCGGCGATCGTTCATGAAGGCGCCGCCGCCGCGCTCGGCGGTGTAGAGCTCATCCATTGCCGGATTGTAGATGACGGCGGCGACCAACTGGCCCTGTCGCTCCAGCGCGATCGAGATGGAAAAGATCGGAATGCCGTGCAGGAAATTGGTGGTGCCGTCGAGCGGGTCGACGATCCAACGGTGCTGGTCGTCGTCCCCTGCGATCATGCCGCGCTCTTCCATCAGGAAGGCATAGCCCGGCCGTGCCTTCGACAGTTCGGCAAACAGGATGTCCTCGGCCTTGTGGTCGGCTTGGCTGACATAGTCGCCCGGTCCCTTCATCGACACCTGCAGGTTCTGCACCTCGCCGAAGTCGCGCGACAGCGAGCGGCCGGCCTTCATGGCGGCCTGGACCATGACATTGAGAAGTGCGGAGCGTGCCATCGTATCTGTTCCTGCCTACGCGTCAGTCTGCGCGGCGTATGTAGGTGAGTTCGTTGGTGTCGACGACGATGCGTTCGCCGGCGCCGATGAATGGCGGCACCAGCACGCGGATGCCGTTTTCCAGCACCGCCGGCTTGTACGAGGACGCGGCCGTCTGGCCCTTCACCACCGGGTCGGCCTCGGTGATGGTCAGCGTCACCTGGTCGGGCAGCGAAATGCCGATCGGCCTGTCCTCATAGAGCTGGACCGTCACCATCATGCCGTCCTGCAGGAAGGCGGCGCGGTCGCCGACGAAATCCTTCGCCAGCTCGAGTTGCTCGTAGCTCTGCGTGTCCATGAACACCAGCGCGTCGTCCTGGGCGTAGAGGAAGGAAAAATCCTTCAGATCGAGCCGGATCTGCTCGACGGTCTCCGCCGAGCGGAAGCGCTCGTTGAGCTTGGTGCCGTTGATCAGGTTCTTCAGTTCGACCTGGTTGTACGCGCCGCCCTTGCCGGGCTTGACGGTGTTGGTCCTGACCGCCACCCAGAGGCCGCCATCGTGTTCGATGACATAGCCGGGACGGATTTCGTTGCCATTGATCTTGGCCATGATGAGATTGATCCGGGATGCTACCAACGGCTTGGCCGTTGGTATGGGGATGGTCGCTGGACAAGCGATTTCGGGCCCCCAAGACCACAAATCGGCAGGAGAGGCAAGGGATGCCAGATCGCCCGACAGCGGCTGGTAGCCTCAAACCTGGGCTGCAATGACTTTGCCGACGGCCTCGACGATGGCATCCGCAGCCTCAGTCAGCCGGTTGAGATGAGGCGAGCGAAGTGCGGCGACCTGTAAGGAAAGGTCGACATCTTCCGTGTTGACGAGCATGAGGCCGTCGGGAAGTCGGCGCCTTGCAAGACGCAACGGCATTAGCCCAAGGCCGTGCCCCCGACGGACCCATTCCATCTGCAAGGCCGGATCCTGTATCTCCGCCGCGATCTCGAAATAACGCCTTCCGCCGACCAGAACGGACGTGAGCTTCTGGCGCGCGTCGCAAGGTGCCGGACTAAGCACCCACGGCATGGGTGTCCGGCCACCGTCTTCCGGATCGGCGACGGTGGACGCAGCGATGACGCCAAGACGTTCAGTGCCAAGCGCTTCCGGACCTGGCATGTCCGACGATCGCAGAACAATCGTCACATCGAGCTCGCCGCGTTCGAATTGATCGATCAGTTCGGCGCTCCAGCCGGTCTTGAGCCGTAGCGACACTTTCGGGAATGCCGCCGCGGCGTTGGCGATGGCCCCCGCTATGTCGCGGTCCGAGAGGCCATGGGCGAGACCCAGGCGGAACAGTCCTTCCGGCTCGGTCTTTCCGGCGAAGGATTTCAGCGCTTCTACGGAAGCGATGATATCGCGGCCGCGCGCCAGCACTTCCAGCCCCGTCGGCGTCAGTCGCGGCGGCTTTTGCCGGCGGTCGAGCAGCGTCGTGCCAAGCATGTCCTCCAGCCGCTGGATTTGCCGGGTCACAGCCGGCTGCGTCAGCGGCAGGCGCCGGGCGACCTTCTGGATCGAGCCCTCCTCGGCAAACAGGGCGAGCGTGCGCAATTCCTCAAGCATAGTCAGAACGATGTTTTGCAAGCATAATCATTCTGAACATTATGAATTTGAAATCCACCGCCTGGCAAGCGATTTTCCTTTCAAACGGAAGGACAATGACAATGAAGGCAATCGAACTGCAGAGCCCAGGCGGCATCGACAATCTCATGATGGTCGAACGGCCAACGCCGGAACCCGGCCGTCAGGAGATGATCGTCCGCGTCAAGGCGACGGCGCTCAACTACCGCGATGTCGAGATCGCGCGCGGCAGCTATCACACGACATTCCCCTTGCCGCTGGTGCCGCTTTCCGACGGCGTCGGCGAGGTCGTTGCGGTTGGCTCCGAGGTCAGCCGCTTCAAGGTCGGCGACCGGGTCTGCGGCACGTTCTGGCAGCGATGGGTCGGCGGCAGCTTCGCCATGGCCGAACCCTCATACCAGCGCGGTGGCCCCATCGATGGGCTGCTAAGCGAATTCGCCCGGCTGGACGAACAGGCGGCGGTCATCGCCCCGGCGCAGCTCAGCGATGTCGAGGCGGCGACGTTGCCTTGCGCCGCGGTCACTGCCTGGCATGCGTTGTTCACCGAGGGCAAGCTCAAGCCAGGCGAAACCGTGCTCAGCCTCGGCACCGGCGGCGTGTCGCTGTTTGCCGTGCAGTTGGCAAGGGCGGCCGGCGCGCGCGTCATTGTTACGTCGAGCAGCGATGAGAAGCTTGCCCGGGCGAAGGGGCTTGGCGCGCATCACGGCATCAACTACCGCGACAATCCGGACTGGTCGTCGGCCGTGCTGGCGCTGACCGATGGCCGCGGCGCGGACCACATCATCGAAGTCGGTGGTCCCCAGAGTTTCGCGCAGTCGCTCAAGGCGTCGGCGCGCGGCGCCCAGATCAACGTCATCGGCTATCTCGGCGGCAGCGAAGGGGTGATCAATCCGCTCGACATCTTCCGACGCCAGGTGAAAGCACGCGGCATACCGGTCGGCTCGCGCGAGTCCTTCGAAGCGATGAACCGGGCGCTCGCCGTCAATCGGCTGCGGCCGGTGATCGACCGGGTCTTCCCATGGGCAGAGGCAGCGCAGGCCTTTCGCCATCTCGAACACGGCTCTCCCTTCGGCAAGGTCGTGCTGGATCATACACAGTGACGTTGCGTGTCAGGGCAGGCGGTTGGCCTTCTGCAAGGCTTGCTTTGTCTGATCGTCGGTCAGCCCTTGCAGGAAATCGTCCATCTCCGGATCGATAAGGCCGGCGCGGCGGGCGACCACATACCAGGCCCCGGCCAGGATCAGGTCGGGGTCGGTTCCGATGCCGCCCATATAGAGCTTTGCCAACCGGTTCTGGGCAGCGACATTGCCGCCTTCAGCTGCCTGCTTCATCCAGTTGAAGCCGGATTTCAGGTCGCGAACACCGCCCCGGCCCTCGATCATCCAGGCGGCAAGATCGATCTGCGCGGTGTCGTAGTTCTGCCTGGCAGCCTGTGCCAGCAAGCTGCGGGCCTTTGCATCGTCGCGGGTTTTGCCGCCGACGCCATTGGCATAAACCTGCGCCATCGCATACTGGGCGTCGGCAAGCCCTGTCGCCGCGGCACGCTCATAATAAGGCACAGCCCTGGCGATGCCGGCATCGCCCGGATCCTGCTGCACGAGCAATTGCGCGAAGTTGAACTGCGCCAGCCGGTTGCCGGCCTCGGCGGCGGCCTGCATCAACGCATAAGCTCCCTTCTCGTCCTTCTTGACGTAGCGGCCGTCGAGCAGCATCAGCGCATACTGGAACTGCGATTCAGGAATCCCCTGCTCGGCGGCCTGCGCATACCATTTGGCGGCTTCCGCTGGGTTGAGCGGCACGCCCAACCCGCGCGACAGGATCTCGGCCACCAGCGTTTGCGCCGCCGGGTCGCCATTCTTGGCCCGCACCAGCGCCAGATTGTAGGCGGTCTTGTAAAGACCGCGCTGGAAAGCGCCATAGGCGGGGTCCGCCGGCTTGGCGCCGAAACGCTCTGGGTTGATCGCGTCGGCCGACGGCAGCGGCGCGGTTGTCGCGGGCTGCGGCAGCGGGGTGTCGATCGGCTTTTCGATATGGACGCCGGAATCCGTGGCACCGGCTTTCGGGGCACCCGTATCGGGGGCGACCGCATCCGGCACGCTGAGGGCGGGCGCGCTGGTGTCCGGCCTCGGCTGCGGCAGCGGAACGGTTTCCGCCGCGATCGCTGCCCCGCTCATCAAGGCCGCAACGAGAACCGCCAGAGGAAGTCCAGGTCGGCGCACGTCAGCCCTCGAAGCGCGGCGCGGTTTGGTCGAGCAGCGCATTGGCGGCGGCAATCGCCGCCTTCGGATCGGCGCCTTCGGCCAAGACGGCGCTGGACAGCGCCACGAACTCGGCGCCAGTGGCGGCCACCGCTTCTACCGAAGCGATGGCGGAACCGGCCATGACGACGCAAGGGATCTCAATCACGTCCGCCCACCATTGCCCGAGCGACAGGTTGCGCGGATGCGGTTCCGGCTTGTTGTCGTAGCCGAAGCGGCCGAAGAAGATGTAGTCGGGCCTGGTTTCGCCGAGTTCCAGCGCGTCGTCGCGCGTCTTGGCGCCGCCGGCGCCGACCATCATCTTGCCCTGGAAGTGTTCGATGGTCTCGGCGAGCGCGTCCTTGGAAACCTCGACATGAATGCCGTCGGCCTGGACACGGCCGGCAATGCGGGTATCGCCGGCGATGATGACGGCGATGCCGGCCGCTTGCGCGGCCGGTACGATCTGTTCTGCGAAGGCCTGGAAGGCAGCCTCGTCCATGCCGTTCTCAGGCAGGATCAGGGAAGCGATATCACCGCCGTCGAAGGCAGCCGCAATGCGCTGCGCCGGAGCGTCCTTGGGTGCGATCAGCACGATGCGGCAGCGGTTGGGGGGTGTTGCGTCGTTCATGGCTTTCGATCCCGGGTTTCGCCTATGCCGGGCGAAGATGGTTGCATTGCGGCATAGAACAAAGCGCCCGCCTTGAACAGGCGGGCGGGGATCGATGAGATGGCTTTGGTTTACGATAGCCCGCAAGAAGACGCTCTGCCGCTCATTTGACGGCTTGCGGGCTTTCGACCGTTGGTTTGGCTTTCCACAAAGTCCAGCCGAGGTTCATGCCGGCGGCGGCGACCAGGATCGCGGCGGCGCCGACGAGCTGGGCCGGATGCAGCCGGTGGCCGAAAGCCATGACATCGACCAGGATCGCCACGACAGGATAGATGAAGGACAGCGACCCCTGCAGATGCGTCGGCAGTTTCTGGATGGCGGCGTACATCAATATGTACACCAGGCCCGTGTGAACGACGCCAAGCGTGGCCAGCATGGCCCAGCTCCAGGCATCTGCGGGCAAATGCGAGAGGTTGGCGAAGGGCGCCAGCATGACGACGCCGACGCAGACCTGGATCAGCGCGATCAGATGCGGCGGGGTGCCCTTGAGCTTCTTGGCGACGATTGCCGCGACAGCCCAGAAGAAGGCCGCTCCGAGCGCCATGACGATGCCGATGACATAATCTGTGCCGGTTATGCCGGAACCGACACCCGCATCGGGCCCTGTCTGCACGATCAGCAGCATGCCGGCGAAGGCGATGCCGAGCCAGGTCAGCTTGGCCAAGGTCAGCCGCTCGCCGAAGAACAGCGCGCCGAAGCCGACCAGCATGAAGGGCTGCGTGTTGTAGACCGCCGTGGCAATCGAGATCGAGGCGCGGGAGAAGGCGCTGAACAGCAACAGCCAGTTGATGACAATGGCCGCGCCGCCAAGAGCGGCGATGGCAACAATGCGCAGCGTCAGCCTGCCGCGCAGCAGCCCGAGTGCCGCGCAGGTGATCAGCAGCGCCACCGCGCCGAAGGCGCAGCGCCAGAACACCACGTCCATGACGGGCTGGCCCGACATGACGACAAACCAGCCGATCGTGCCGACGATCGTCATCGCCGCCGTCATCTCGATCGTGCCGCGTACCGTGTTGTCCATGACAATACCTCTATCTGTTGAGGCCATAATCTCATGCCGTCTTGAGGGTTTATATGCCCTATGAAAGGTGATAAGGGGACAACACCTTATTTAATAAGGCGCGCGCTGCCCTTTTGCGAGGAGATGAAAATGCTGGACGAGTTGGACAGAAAGCTTCTCGACATCCTGATCCTGGATTCGCGGACTTCGTTGAAGGATCTGGCGCAGCAGGTCGGGCTGTCGTCGCCGAGCGTCTCGGAACGGCTGCGGCGGCTCGAGGAACGCGGCGTCATCCGCGCCTTCACCATCGAGATCGACCCGGAGGCGCTGGGGTTTCCGCTGCAGGCGATCGTGCGGGTGCGGCCACTGCCGGGCAAGCTGCATATCGTCCAGAAGCTGATCGAGGAGATCCCGGAATTCGGCGAATGCGACAAGGTCACCGGCGACGACTGTTTCGTGGCCCGGCTCTACGTGCGCTCCATCGGCGAGCTCGACAAGCTTCTCGACCGCATCGCCGACAAGGCGGAGACCAGCACCGCCATCATCAAGGCGCAGCCAATCCGGCGCCGTCCGCCGCCACTGAATTAAGCTCCAGCTTGTAGCCGATGTGGCTGGCCTTGAAGCCGAGCCGGTCATAGAAGCGATGCGCGTCCTGGCGGCTCTTGTTGGTGGTTAGCTGGACAATCTTGCAGCCGCGTTCACGGCACTGTTCGATCGCCCATTCCAGCAGACGCTGTCCCAGCCGTTCGCCGCGGCGGTCTGCGACGACGCACAGCCTCGATCTGGCCGCGCAAGGCGCCCTGCAGCGACAGCCCGGCGAGATAGCTGATCTGCAACGTGCCGATGACGCGGCCGCTATCCGTCATCACGGCAAGAAACTGGTTGGGGTCGGCGTCGATGGCGGCAAAGGCGTCGCGATAGGCCTTGGCGAGTGGTTCGGTCGCATCCTCGCGGCTGCGGCCAAGCGGATCGTCGGCGAGCATGACTACGATGGCAGACAGGTCGGCCGCTTCGGCGCGGCGGATGTGGGTTTCCTCATTGTCAAAAACCTGGGGGTCAAAAACCTGGGGCCAAAACCTGATGCAGCGGGGACGGCGCCCTTATGCATCGGCGACGATCTTGCCGCAAATCCGGAACCGTCGCTTTACGCACAGTTGATCGACACGGCCGGCATTTTCCCGGTCGCGGCGCAAGGGTTTCTGGGCTATTGCAGGGCACCGTCTTCCCTCCAGCATTTCCAGCTCATGTCAGGTCTGCTCGCCGATCCGTGGTTTTATGCCGCCGCCATTCCGGCGGTGATACTTGTCGGGCTGTCGAAAGGCGGCTTCGGCGGCGCTGTCGGCTTCGTTGGCGTGCCTTTGATGGCGCTGGCCATGCCGCCGGTGCAGGCGGCGGCTATCCTGCTGCCGATCCTGTGCCTGATGGACATCGTTTCGGTGTGGACGTGGTGGGGTGTGTATGACAGAAAGATGCTGGTCGACATGATGCCGGGCGCGGTGATCGGCATTGGGCTCGGCTGGCTGACGGCAGCGCTCGTAACCGAAGAGATGGTGCGGCTGATCGTCGGCGCTGTCGCGCTGATCTTCGTGCTGCGCTGGCTCTATCTCCAGTTCCGCCACGGTTCCGACCATGCGGCGGCGGCCAACCGCATCGCCGCCGCCTTCTGGGGCACCGTCGCCGGCTTCACCAGCTTCGTCGCCCATGTCGGCGGGCCCCCCTTCCAGGTCTATGCGCTGCCGATCCGGCTCGATCCGAAGGTGCTGTCGGGGACATCGGCGATCTTCTTTGCCGCCACCAACGCGCTGAAGCTGATCCCCTACTTCGCGCTTGGCCAGTTCGACACCGCCAACCTGACGGCGTCGGCCGTGCTGATGCCGCTGGCGCCGCTGGCCACCATCGCCGGCGCCTGGCTGGTGCGGCGCATGCGGCCGGAGATTTTTTATCCCTTCACCTACGCGACCGTGGCCGTGGTCGCGGTCAAGCTGCTTTGGGACGGGATCGCCGGCCTGCTCTAAATCCCGCTCAGGCGGCTGCCGGTTTGGTTCGCGGGGCGCTCGCAAAGGTCAGCGATGCACCACCCATGACCACGACCGCCATTGCGCCGAGAGTGGCGATGTCGTGCGCGGTCGGCTTCAGCACCATGTCGGCGACGACGACGATCATGATGACGAAATCGAACTTGACGATCCGTATCATGCGGCGCCCAAACGCTATGGCAGCCGGGGTCATGCCGTCCGCGGCAAGCATTGTGGCAAGCTTTTCGAACGAAGGCTTCAGCAC
This sequence comes from Mesorhizobium sp. M0659, assembly GCF_040320605.1. Taxonomy (NCBI): domain Bacteria; kingdom Pseudomonadati; phylum Pseudomonadota; class Alphaproteobacteria; order Hyphomicrobiales; family Phyllobacteriaceae; genus Mesorhizobium; species Mesorhizobium sp. M0659. The sequence continues at coordinate 81,266 of NZ_JAMYPY010000010.1, read as the reverse complement.
GAGGATACCGGTCAGAAACGCGGCGGCGTAGCCGCAAAGGCCGATGACGACCCAAAGGTCGGAGAAGCCGGTCCATAGCGAAGTCAGCACCAGGCCAGAAGCCAGGGTCGCGACGGACGCCGGCACGAACAGACGCAAGCCGAGTTTGTCCGTCGTTCTCAGCATGACCATCAGCGTCTCGTCGTCGCCGTCGCGATCGGCGAGTATCGAAACCAGCAGCATGGCGAAACCGCCGCCGAGCCAGAGGATCGCTGCCATGACATGCAGGAATTTGAAGAGAGAATACCAGTCCATTGCCGCTCCTTGTGCATCGTTCCGGGGGTAAACGCTGCTATCGCGCGTCTGCTTCCGAAGGAGGGCGGATTATCTCCGTACATGTATCCAGAAGATGCCGCGTGGGTGCCGGCTTGTTGCGGTGGCGCCGTCGCCGGATTTTACCGCAGCCCGCACAATACCCGGCATTTGCCGGATAGACGCCGTGTCGGCATTGGCTGGTTTCGCGGCATGATCCTGAAACCTGCGGGGACTAAGCCGCTCGCCACCGACGCTCCATTTTGGCCGCGCGCGGTCGGACCAAGTCTGCAGCAACCAACGAGGGTATCCCATGCAAGGCGTAGCACGAAATTTCTTCACCCCTGGCCGTCATCTATTCCCTGTGCGGCATGGCGCTCGGCCTGCATATGGCGATCTCCAATGACCATGGGCAGATGCCGACCCACGCGCACACCATGGTGGCGGGCTGGCTGATGTCGGCGGTGTTTGCTTTCTTCTACCACCTGTTTCCAGCGGTCGGGCAAAAGACGATTGCGGTCGTGCATTTCTGGCTGACGGCAATCTGCGGCATCGCACTGATGATCGGGCTTTACCTTGAACTTGCCGGCCATCCGGAGATCGAGCCGGTGCTGGCTTCCTCCTCGATGGGCTTTTATGCGGCAATGCTGCTGTTCGCCTTCATTTCCTTGCCGGCTGTGTGGAAGAAGGCATGAACAAGCCGACGATCAGGCTTAGGGGGCCGTTGTGCTGATACGGCACAGAAGGGCAGCGGTCGATCAAGAAATATCCGCGCCGTTAAGGGTTCATTAAGCTTTACAGGTGTTTACTATGTCCATCCAGTGATCTGGATTCTTACCGAGTGGTTGGAGCCACTTCGTTTGACGCCTCCCTGTTAAACTCCTGAGAGCCGCCTTATCCGCGGCTCTTTTTTTGTCTGCTTCTGGTCCGCTTGGCGCCCCTGCGCAGGCGTTAACCGTTTGTTAAACATGTGCTTGCCTTCACCGGCGGCGAAGCGCATTTTCAAGCTTCAGTCATCTAGGGTGCCGGCGTTACGGCGATGAAGCCGAATCAGCCGACGGGGCAGTGCAGGGGCGTATCGATGAACGAGCCTTCGAAGGGCAGCGCGAAAACCATCAAGCTGGCGGAACGCCGGGTTTTCTCCCAATCCTTCAAACCGCTCTACCAGGAAGGAATGGGCCTGGTTGAGCAAGCAGCGGAATATCTCGACGGCAAGGGCCGGGCCGAGGCCAAGAAGCTGTCCAGACTGGCGGCGACGCTCTATGCGGCCGAATCGATGCGGCTGACCACAAGGCTGATGCAGGTCGCCTCCTGGCTGCTTTTGCAGCGGGCGGCAAACTCCGGCGAGATGACCCGCGACCAGGTCGCTTCGGAAAAATCCAAGGTGCGTCTCGACACCGCCTCGGCGCATGACGAAGCGGTCGGCTGGGGCGAACTGCCGAAGGATTTCCTCGACCTCGTCACCCGCTCGCTGCGCCTGCAGGCGCTGGTGCGCCGCATGGACGAAGAGATCTATGGCGGCGCGTTTGCCGAGACGCCGGTAACAGGCCGCCGCGCCAATCCGGTTTCCGACCAGATCACGCTGCTGAATACGGCTTTCGCTCGAGGTTAAACGCTACCCGTTTCCGGTTTGTTCACATTTCCCTGACATCGCTGTGCGCCGGAGGTAGACTTCGCGCATGAGGGAAGCGATTCGCATTATCGGTATCGATCCGGGGCTGAGGCGCACCGGATGGGGCATCGTCGAGAGCCTCGGCAACTCGCTGCGCTTTATCAGTTCCGGCACTGTACGCTCCGACGACAAGGCGGCGCTGGCGACACGGCTCTGCCAATTGCATGACGGGCTGGCCGAGATCCTGCATGCGGCCATGCCGCAGGAAGCGGCCGTCGAGCAAACCTTCGTCAACAAGGATGCGGTGGCGACACTGAAGCTCGGCCAGGCGCGCGGCATAGCCATGCTGGTGCCGGCGCTCGCCGGCCTTGTCGTCGCCGAATATGCCCCCAATGCCGTCAAAAAGGCGGTGATCGGCGTTGGCCATGGCGATAAGAAGCAAATCCACATGATGGTAAAGGTGCTGTTGCCGAAAGCCGTTTTCGACACCGAACATGCCGCCGACGCGCTAGCTATCGCCATCTGCCACGCGCATCACCGGCAAAGCGTCGCCTACAGGATGGCGCTGGCATGAGGGATCACGCATGATCGGCAAATTGAAAGGCACGCTGGACGAGATCGAGGAGGATTTCTGCCTCGTCGATGTGCACGGCGTCGGCTATGTCGCCTATTGCTCGGCGCGCACGCTGGCCGCGCTGCCTTCGCCCGGCGAGGCGGTGGTGCTGTTCATCGAGACCTATGTGCGCGAGGACATGATCCGGCTTTACGGTTTCCAGTCGGTGCTTGAGCGCGAGTGGTTTCGGCTGTTGATGAGCAATGTGCAAGGTGTCGGCGCCAAGGTGGCGCTGGCCATCCTGTCGACGCTGGCGCCGGCAGACCTCGCCAATGCGATCGCGCTGCGCGACATCGCCATGGTCAGCCGCGCGCCCGGCGTCGGCAAGAAGGTGGCCGAGCGCATCGTCACCGAGTTGAAGAACAAGGCGCCGGCCTATGCCGGAACCGCCTCCGGCACCATCGGCCTTAAGCAGGAGCTCGGCGAAGGCGTGGCGCCGGCGCCGATTACCGACGCCGTCTCGGCGCTGGTCAATCTCGGCTATTCGCGCGACACAGCAGCCAATGCTGTCGCGGCGGCGCTGAAGACGGCCGGCGAGGACGCCGATGCCTCGAAGCTCATTCGTTTCGGGCTGAAGGAACTGGCGCGGTGAGTGATTGCTTGTCCGGTCCTTTGCCCTGTGCGAGGAAGGCCGCATGAGCCTTTCACCCCGCCTCATTGCCCCGGAAAAGCGCGGCGAGGATGCTGAGCAGACCTTGCGGCCGCAGACGCTCGCCGATTTCGTCGGCCAGGCCGCGGTGCGGGCCAATCTCAAAGTCTTCATCGAGGCCGCCAAGGGCCGCAGCGAGGCGCTTGACCATGTGCTGTTCGTCGGGCCGCCGGGGCTTGGCAAGACAACGCTGGCGCAGATCATGGCGCGCGAGCTCGGCGTCAATTTCCGCTCGACCTCCGGTCCGGTGATCGCCAAGGCCGGCGATCTCGCCGCACTTCTCACCAATCTCGAAGACCGCGATGTGCTGTTCATCGATGAGATCCACCGGCTCAATCCGGCAGTCGAGGAGATCCTTTACCCGGCGATGGAGGATTTCCAGCTCGACCTGATCATCGGCGAAGGTCCGGCGGCACGCTCGGTCAAGATCGATCTTGCCCGCTTCACGCTCGTTGCCGCCACGACCAGGCTCGGCCTTTTGACCAACCCGCTGCGCGATCGCTTCGGCATTCCGGTGCGGCTTAATTTCTATTCGGTCGAGGAACTGGAGCAGATCGTGCGCCGCGGCGCCCGTATCCTGCAAATGCCGCTCGGCGACGACGGCGCGCTGGAGATTGCGCGCCGCGCCCGCGGCACGCCGCGCATCGCCGGCCGACTGTTGCGCCGCGTGCGCGATTTCGCCTCCGTCGCCGGCGACGGCCACGTCGACAAGCAGATTGCCGACGAAGCTCTCACCCGGCTCGAGGTCGACGCGCTCGGCCTCGACGCGCTCGACCGCCGCTATCTCTCAATGATCGCGCGCAATTTCGGCGGCGGACCGGTCGGCATCGAAACCATCGCCGCCGGCCTCTCCGAGCCGCGCGACGCCATCGAGGACATTATCGAGCCCTATCTGATCCAGCAGGGTTTCATCCAACGGACGCCACGCGGCCGCGTGCTGACCGCCAACGCCTGGCGCCATCTCGGCCTCGACGCGCCAAAGGATCTGGCACAGCAGCAGATCAACCTGTTCCAGGAAGAGTAACGGACATTTGTTCTTCGGAACGGATTCTGTGCAGAATCTCCTCAAACCTGCCAGCGTGAAGGCGCATTCCTCGATTGTATCGGGCGTCGCAATGTCGGCGCGAACTGCTCCGATCAAGGTCGGAGCCAGAAAAGTGATCACCAGACGCGGGTTCCTGAAATTCGCCGGAGGTTCGTTCCTCTCGCTAGCTTCGCTCAGTGCTTATGCGGTCGGCATCGAACCGATGCTGCTGACCCATGTGAAGCGCTACCGGCTGACGCCGCCGCACTGGCCGGCAGGTCTGAAGCTGCGCGTCGTAGCACTTGCCGATATTCACGCCTGCCGCCCCTGGATGACGCCTGAGCGGATCGCTTCGCTCGTCGAGGGTGCGAACGTGCTGCAGCCCGATCTGATCGTACTGCTCGGCGACTATATCTCAGGCATGTCCCTGGTGACGAACCGGGTGGAGGCCCATGAATGGGCGCCGGCCTTGTCAGGACTGAAGGCGCCGCTTGGTGTCCTGTCGATCCTCGGCAATCACGACTGGTGGCACGATCCTTTCGCGCAGCAGGCCGGAGCGGGGCCGACTGTGGCGCGCAAGGCATTGGAGGAAGCCGGCATCTCGGTTCTGGAGAACGACGCTGTGCGTCTGGAAAAGAATGGATACGGCTTCTGGATCGCCGGACTCGCCGACCAGCTGGCACTGTTACCGAACAAGGCCGCAGGCCGCGACAGATTTGAAGGCCTGGACGATCTCGACGGCACGCTGGCCAAGATCACCGACCAGGCACCGATCATCCTGCTTGCGCATGAGCCTGACATTTTCCCGAAAGTGCCGTGGCGGGTTTCGCTGACGCTGTCGGGCCACACACATGGCGGGCAGGTCAGGCTGTTCGGCTATTCACCGGTGGTGCCGTCCCGCTTCGGCAACCGCTTTGCCTATGGCCATGTCGTCGAGAATGACCGCAATTTGATCGTGTCAGGCGGACTCGGCTTCAGCATCGCGCCGGTGCGCTTTGGCATGCGGCCGGAGATCCTGCAGATCGACCTCGGTTAGGGCATGCCGGTATTCAGGTGATGCCGGCCTGCAAATGAGGTGTTCCTGCGCTTCCGGTAGTCACGGACCAAAGTCCGCTCCGTTCCGGTTTTCGGACCCCTCATTTTCGACTCGGCCTGACCTGAATCTCGACATGCCCTAGGGCTAATGGAGCGAGCGGATCGCATCCATCACGGCGGGTTCGGCCTTTTCGCCGTTGAAAGCGTCGACGATGCCGAAGGCGCCGCCAAAACTCCACACCGACCATGAGAAGCCATGCGCCTCGGCGCGCGCGATCATGTCCTTGACATAGGCCGCGCGGTATTTGGGCGGCATCACATAGGGATTGCCATATTCCTGGCGGATCATGCCGAACTCGCCCAGCGTGATGTTTTCCGGCTTGATGGCGTTGGCCTTCGCCCAGGCCTCGACCTTTTCGAACGGCGCATCCATGACGCCGAGCAGCTTTTCGTCCGTGTCCATGCTGGCGACTTGTTCATCGAGATAGGCGAGCAGGCCGTTCCGTCTGGTCCGTGGCGCCTCGGCTTTTATCTTGGCGCGGATCGCATCCAGCGTCGCATCGAGCTCGGCGCGCGGCACCGCGGTCAGCGGATAGGGCAGGCCGGTAACATAGAGAATGAAATCGCCGGCCCAGGTCGCGCCCTGATGCGTCAGCAGGAACGGGTCGTAGGAGTGGAAGGTCCAGATGATGTTGTCGTCGGGGATCGACTTTGGGTCGATCCTGACCAGCGAAGCCGCACTGGAATAACAGGCGCCGGTCAGGATCAGCGTCAGCCTGGTGGCCGAGGCGCGCGCGGCCGCGAACAGCTTTTGCTGACGCTCCGGCCACAGGCTGGTGCCCTCGCTGTCGCAGTCGACGATAGGCTCGTTCATCGGCTCGAAAGCGACCTGCGCCGGGTCCTCAGTGGCAAGCGTGCGCGCCATTTTGCGGACGACCTCGACATAGGCGTCGAAGGTTGCGGGATCGTCCATCACCTGGCCCATGCCGATCTCGCGGCCGCCGCCGGCCGGGATCAGGTGCATGTCGACGATCACTTTCAGACCGGCCCGGTTGATCATGCGCGCCGAGTCCCGCACGCTGGCATAAAGGTCGTCACGCAGCGCCAGTGTCTGATCCGACATAAACGGCGAGGGATCGACCGGCATGCGCAGAAAGTCGAAACCGGCGGCCTTCAGCGCCTTGAGGTCATCCTCGTTCAGGAACTTGCGCCATTCCGGATAGGGCAGGATGGCTTGTCGGTCGTTCCATTTGTCTTCCCCGACCCAGGTCGTCCACTGGTCGAGGTTGAGGCCGCGCTTCATCGAAAAGCTCGCGGCCTGACCGGGAAGCGCAGACGACGCCAGCACCAGCAGCGCTGCCATCACGGTCTTGATCATCGCCGTCAACAGTGCCATCGGTTTGCTGCGCTGGTGATTTCGGCAAGACAGGTGCCCCGCCGGGGGCAAAAAGGAAAGCGCGATGGACGATCATGGTGAATCGGCGGCGCTTGCTGCCTGGCTTTCCGGAGCCTTGACGGAATTCGGCCATCGGCTGATGGCGCGGGTCTACTATGCCGACACCGACTTCTCCGGCGTCGTCTACCACGCGCGCTATCTCGAATTCTTCGAGCGCGGCCGCTCGGACTATCTCAGGCTGGCGGGCGTCCACCACACAGAACTTCACGAAGGCAAGCACGGCGAACGGATCGTCTGGGTGGTGCGGCGGATGGAGATAGATTTCCGCTCGCCTGCCCGCATGGACGACATCCTGACCATCGACACATCAACGCAGGATATTTCCGGCGCCCGCATCGTCATGGCGCAGCAATTGAAACGCGGGACAGAGGTTCTGGTCGAAGCAAAGGTCGAGGCGGCGATCATCGGCGAGAACGGCCGGCCGAAGCGCTTTCCGAAAGAATGGATCGCGGCCTTTCTACCAGGAGCAAGCTGATATCCAGGCCTGCCGGCCGGCAACGAGCGGCCAATCGGCAGCGCATTCGATTGTGGATGGATGGCCCGCGTCGTGCCTTGGCGCGGCAATGCGCCGCGCCATATTTCCTAACCCATCCTTAACCATAACGGTTCATGAAGAGATCGGTGAAGATTGGAAGAATCCGCGCGCCTTCCTTTCACCAATATTTGCCCTGAAAAGGCCGCCAACGGTGCATTTTGGGGTTAATCCGGAAGCCAAGCGCGAACGGACCACAAGGGATGCCCATGGGCCAGCCGCCAGCGATGCCCGGAAAATCTTAAGGACTGAAGCATGGAAACTACCGCACTCGCCGATCCGGCAGCGCAATTGTCGATTTGGGCGCTGTTCACACAGGCCAGCTGGGTGGTCAAGCTGGTCATGATCGGTCTGCTCTGCGCCTCGGTCTGGACCTGGGCGATCATCGTCGACAAGCTGGTCAGCTATGCCCGCATGCGTCTGTCGCTCAATCGCTTCGAACAGGTGTTCTGGTCGGGGCAGTCGCTGGAAGAGCTCTATCGCACGCTTGCCGACCGCAAGACCACGGGCATGGGTGCGATCTTCGTTGCGGCCATGCGCGAATGGAAGAAGAGCTTCGAGAAGGGGGCCAAATCGCCGCTCGGCCTGCAGACCCGCATCGACAAGGCGATGGACCTGGCGTTGACGCGCGAGATGGAGAAGCTGGAGGGCCGTCTCGGCTTTCTCGCCACCACTGGTTCGGCCGCACCCTTCATCGGCCTGTTCGGCACCGTCATCGGCATCATGACCTCGTTCCAGGCGATTGCCGGTTCGAAGAACACCAGTCTCGCGGTTGTTGCACCCGGCATTGCCGAAGCGCTGCTGGCGACGGCCATCGGTCTTCTCGCCGCCATACCGGCGGTTATCGCCTACAACAAGCTGTCATCCGACGCGAACAAGATCGCGGTGCGGATGGAAGGGTTCTCGGATGAGTTCTCCGCCATACTCTCGCGCCAAATCGATGAAAAAGTAGCGCCTAAGGGCTGAGGTAAGAAGATGGGTATGTCGGTTGGCATGGCAGGACGCGGCGGGCGCGGACACAGGCGGCGCGGCCGCCACCATGCATTGATGTCGGAAATCAACGTCACGCCGATGGTCGACGTGATGCTGGTGCTCTTGATTATCTTCATGGTCGCCGCACCTATGTTGACGGTCGGAGTGCCGGTCGACCTGCCGGAGACGAAGGCCAAGGCTATGAACGCCGACACCCAGCCGATCACCGTTTCGATCGACGCGGCCGGCAAGATTTTCCTGCAGGAGACCGAAATCCCAAGGGAAGAGCTGGTCGCCAAACTGCAGGCGATTTCCAAGACCGGCTACGAAGAGCGCATCTTCATCCGCGGCGACAAGGCGACCAACTATGGCGCCGCGATGGAGGTGATGGCCCTCATCCAGGCCGCCGGCTACAAGAATATCGGCCTGATTTCACTGCAGCAACAGGATCAGTAGACGCACGATGAAGACCGGCCTCACCACATCGGTGATACTGCATACGGTGGCACTGGCTTTCGGCCTGTTCACCCTGTCGGCGCCGGCCGCGCTGCCGTCCACGGATGTCGAGTCGATAGCGGTCGACATCGTTCCCATGGAAGCCATTGCGCAGACGCTGCAGGGCGACAAGAAGGCGGTGATGCACGAAAAGCCGGCGCCGATGCCGACCAAGCGTCCCGACATCGTGCCAGATGCACAGAAAATCGGCGAGAACAGCGTTGATACCGACAAGCCGGTGACGGACGAGCCCAAGCCGAAGCTGGTGGAGAAAACAGCGACGGCTGCTCCGGCGCCGACCCCGACCGAAAAGCCGAAGACCGAGGACACGCCGAAGCCAAAGGAAGCGCCGAAGCCGACACCTGCGACGGAGGTGGCGCCGGAGCCGCAGCCGAAGGAAGAGGTCAAGCCCGAGCCGGTGAAGCAGGTTGAACCGAAGCCGACCCCGGTGAAGGAGCCTGCACCAACACCGCAGCCGGACACGACCGCCGCCATAGAGCCGAAGCCACGCGTGAAGCCCGATGCGGTCGCCGAAGCCATATCGGATCAGCAGCCTCTGGAAGAAGCGCAGCTTCCGACTTCCGCTCCTGCTCCCGAAGCACGGCCGAAGCCGCAGCCGGCGCAGGCCGAAAGCGCGAAGGCACCGGACCGCAAGGACGCTGACAAGCCAGTCAAGGAAGCCTCGTCGAAGCCGAAGTCGGATGACAAGCAGTTCAATGAGGCTGACATCAAGGCTTTGCTCGACAAGCAGAAGCCATCCGGCGGCGGCGCCAAGCGCTCGACCCAACAGGCATCGCTAGGCGGCGACAAGGATCAAGGCCAGAAGCTGTCGAAGTCCGAGCAAGGGGCATTGGAAGAACAACTCGGTGGCTGCTGGACCCTCCCGGTTGGGCTTGAGGGTTCTGAGGATTTCACCGTGGTGATCCGTTTCAGCCTGGATGCCTCCGGCAAGCTGGAGGGCCGTCCGACCGTCGAGAAGTCCAGCGGCAACCCCCAGTTCGACAGCAGCGCGGTTCGCGCTGTGCAGAAATGCGATGTCGCCGGCCTGCAGGTGCCCGCCGGAAAGCATGACATTTGGTCCGACGTTCGCGTCAACTTCGATCCCAGAGCGATGCTTGGCCTGTAGCCTGAGCACCCAGAAATCAGCAAGAGAAGCGAGAAGACATGAAATCCATCCTCAAGCCGCTCCTGATGGTCGCCGCGATGGCGATGGGCATGAACGCCGTCGTCACCTTGCCTGCTCGAGCAACCCTCGAGCTCAACGTCAACAAAGGCAATGTCGAACCGATGCCGATCGCCATCCCAGATTTCCAGGGAGGGCTCGGCGCGCAGATTTCCGAGATCGTCACCGCCGACCTGAAGCGCTCCGGTCTCTTCGCACCGATAGACAAGAACGCCTTCATCGAGAAGATCGCCAATCCGGATGCGCAGCCCCGTTTCGACGACTGGAAGGTGATCAATGCGCAGGCGCTGGTCACCGGCAGCGTGAGCAAGGAGGCGGACGGCCGAATCCGCGCCCAGTACCGACTATGGGATATTTTTGGCAACCAGCAGATAGCCGGGGAGCAGTTTTTCGCCAACGACGCAAATCAACGCCGTGTCGCCCACATCATCGCCGATGCGATCTATGAGAAGCTCACCGGCGAGAAGGGCTATTTCGACACACGCGTCGTCTTCATCGACGAATCCGGCGCCAAGAATGCGCGTAAGAAGCGGCTCGCCATCATGGACCAGGACGGCGCCAATGTGCGCTATCTCTCCGATGGCCGCTCGATCGTGCTGACGCCGCGTTTCTCGCCGAATCGGCAGGAAATCACTTACATGTCCTATGAAAGCGGCCAGCCGCGGGTCTATCTGCTGCAGATCGAGACCGGACAGCGCGAACTGGTCGGCAACTTTCCCGGCATGACCTTTGCGCCGCGCTTCTCGCCCGACGGCCAGAAGGTGATCATGAGCCTGCTGCGCGATGACGGCAATTCCAACATCTTCGCCATGGACCTGCGAAGCCGCTCGACCACCCGGCTGACCAACTCGACCGCCATCGACACCTCGCCCTCTTATTCGCCCGACGGCAGCAAGGTGGTATTCACTTCCGATCGTGGCGGCCGTGCGCAGATTTATGTGATGGGCGCCGACGGCTCGGGCCAGACCCGCATTTCGTTCGGCGACGGCGTCTATTCGACGCCGGTGTGGGCGCCGCGCGGCGACCTCGTCGCCTTCACCAAGCAGACCGGCGGCGAATTCCAGATCGGCGTCATGAAGACCGACGGTTCGGGCGAGCGCATCCTCTCCTCGGGCTTCCAGCAGGAGGGACCGACCTGGGCGCCCAACGGCCGCGTGCTGATGTTCTTCCGCGACTCCGCCGGCGGCCCAAAACTGGTTTCCGTCGATCTCACCGGCCGCAACGAACAGTCGATCCCGACCGCGAATTTCGCGTCGGATCCCGCCTGGTCGCCGCTGCTGGAGTAGTTTCGGCCGAATTGCCACACCTGCTAAAAAGGGGCCCGTTTGGCCCCTTTTCCATTCATTAGTCGCGTTTCGGCCGCATTTCCGCCTAGGGTCCGCGCCAACTGTGACTGTGGATTTGAAGGTCGTGGACGGACGATCGAAACCAAACATTAACCGTATTTCTTGAATGCCGGTTAACCCAAACGTGGTTACTGGGTGATCAACGAAATCACTCGAAATACGATCACTCGAATACGAAGGAGAGGCGGCATGGGCCGTATCGCAGCACTTACCAGAAACCCGGCGATGATCGCCCTGATCGCGATGCTCGCCATCACCGGTTGCGCCTCGAAGAAAACCCCGAACAACGCTGCCGATCTCGGTCTCAATGGCGCGGGTGCCGCAACGCCGGGCTCGGCGCAGGACTTCACCGTCAACATTGGCGACCGCATCTTCTTTGACACGGACTCGACCGCGATCCGCGCCGATGCGCAGACGACGCTGTCGCGGCAGGCACAGTGGCTCAACCAGTACAAGCAGTACGCCATCGTCGTCGAAGGCCATGCTGACGAACGCGGCACACGTGAATACAATCTGGCTCTCGGCGCCCGCCGCGCCGCCGCCACCCGCGACTTCCTGGTCGCCAGGGGCGTTTCGGCGAGCCGCCTGAAGACCATTTCCTACGGCAAGGAACGTCCGGTCGCGGTCTGCGACGACATCTCCTGCTGGTCGCAGAATCGCCGCGCCGTCACCACGCTCTCCGGCGCCGGCTCCTGATGAGTAAGACGGCGGCCTTAGTCGCATAATTGCAACACCTCCATGCGAAAGGCGGCCTTGTGGCCGCCTTTTTTAGTTTCGGCCCCGGAAACAAACCCGGAAACAAAATTTGGCCGAAGTCTCGCCTCCTGCTAAGAGCCGAGGGCGTCGTGCCGGTCCCACTGTGATCGGAAGGCGCGAACAGGCTCACGATATTCACGGCGAGAGGCACATGCATTTCAGATCGGTCTTGAGCGGCACGCTTGCGCTGCTGCTCGTATCAGGCTTCGCGGCTTCCGCGAGCGGCACCGGACAACCCGCGGATAGCGGCTTTTCCTTCCATCTGCCGACGCTCGGCATTTTCGGCAAGAAGGAGAAGCCGGAGCAGCAACAGATCGCGCAGCAGCAGGACGGCACCGCCGCCGCGGGGCTGGAAGATCAGCTCCGGCAGATGAACGGCAAGCTCGAGGAACTCAACTTCCAGATCCTGCAGATGCAGGAGCAGATGCGCAAGCAGCAGGAAGACAACGAGTTCCGCTTCCAGCAGTTGGAAGGCGGCTCCAGCGGGCAGCCGCCGGCCCAGAAGAAATCGGAGGCCGCGCCGCAGGACGGTGGCGCGGGCACCGGCGTCGCCGAGGCCCCGGCAGACCAGGCGCCGGCCGATGCCGGCGCGCAGTCGGATGGCGGCCAGAGCGTCGGCGAGGTCATCGTCGAATCGCAGACCGGCGATCCCGGCAAGGTGATCAACGGCACGCCGCCCAAGACCTTCGGCACCATCACCGTCGACAAGAACGGCAATGTAATCGACGCCGGCGGCAACACGCAGGCAGCGGCGCCGGCGGAAGGTGCGGCTCCCGCCGCCGAGGCGCCGGCTGCCGGGGCTAAGACCGGCAAGTCGGACGGCACGGTGGTGGCGGCGCTGCCTGCCACCAACAACCCGGAAGAGATCTACCGCAACTCCTACCAGTTCATCCTGTCGGGCGACTACAGCACCGCCGAGCAGGGTTTTCGCGACCACATCGCCCGCTTCCCGAAGGACGCCAAGGCGGCGGACGCGCATTACTGGCTTGGCGAATCGCTGCTTGGCCAGCAGAAGTATCATGACGCTGCCGAGGTTTTCCTCTCCGCCAGCAAGGACTATCCGAAGGCCAAGAAGGCGCCTGACATGCTCCTGAAGCTTGGCGTGTCGCTGGTCGGCCTCAAGCAGAAGGATGTCGCCTGCGCCACCTTCGGCGAGATCGGCAAGCGCTATCCCGATATTTCGGCCGCGCTCAAGGAACGCGTCAAGCAGGAGAGGGCGCTGGCGGCGTGCTAGTCTTTGCCGTGTTGTCCCAGAACCGGGACCACTTTTGCGCGACATGCACTGATGCTCGATACCGAGCCTGACCTTTCGAATTTTTCGCAGATCGACTTTACCAACGGCGCGCTTGCGGCCGTGTCCGGCGGCAGCGACTCGACCGCCCTCCTTCTTCTCCTCAAGGCTCACCTCGACCGCAGCGCCCCGACAGCCCGGCTGCTGGCGGTGACGATCGACCACGGCCTGCGTCCGGAAGCAGCAGCCGAAGCGCGCAGCGTGGCAAAGCTTTGTGCCGAGCGCGGCATCGCGCACCTGACGCTCAACTGGTACGGCGCCAAGCCGTCGGCCGGCCTGCCCGCGGCGGCGCGCGAGGCGCGCTACCGGTTGCTGGCCGAGGCAGCGCAGGCGCAAGGCATTGGTGTGATCGTAACCGGCCACACCGCCGACGACCAGGCCGAGACCGTCCTGATGCGAGCCGCGCGGAATGACGGGCGAGAGCTTGCAGGCCGAGGTCTCGCCGGCATGGCGCCTGTCACCCTCTATGACTGGCGGATCTGGATCGCGCGGCCGCTGCTCGGCGCTCGGCGCGCGGCGTTGCGCGCCTTCCTGCAGCGCGAACATGTCGGCTGGGTCGAGGATCCGACCAACATCGACACGAATTTCGAACGCCCGCGCATCCGCGCCGTGCTCGGCGAAGACCGGAGCGGGCAGCGTTTTGCCGAAGCGATCGGCCTGGCCAGGCGGGCCGCCGGCGAGCGCGAACAACTCGGTCGCCGCGCCGCCGCCCTGATCGGTGAATTTGCCAGCCGGCCGGCGAGGGGTCTCATCCGTCTCGATCCCGGTCTTGCCGAAGCTGACGACACGCGAGCCTCGGTCTATGCGCTGCGTGTCCTGCTGGCGGCGACGGGCGGCACCGCCTTGTTGCCGGACCAGGCGCGCGGCGAAGCGCTGTTCGAGCAAATGCGGGCCGGTCGGCTTTGCGCCACATTGTCGCGGGCGGTCGTCGATATCAGGCGAAACGGCATCTTCCTGCGCCGTGAATCGCGCGACCTGCCGCGTTCCGCGTCGATAGCTGGCACTCTGCTTTGGGACGGTCGCCGGCGGATCACGCCAGACATCGAAGCCGGGGCGATCACATTGGGCGACAGTCCGGGTGCATGGTTGATCGCGCCGCTTGGCGCCGCTGCCGCCGCCAGAACGCCGATTGCCGGGGATGGCGCGCCGCCAAGCCTTGTGCGCGCCGCCCTGGCTGCGGAACCGGCGCTAAGGCGCGGCGGCGAATGCCTTGGTTTTGCAGGGGATGTAGCGGCGGCGGCGGCAATCGCCGTCAGTCCCGCCGTTGCGCCCTTTGCCCGTTTTCTGCCGTGCTTCGATCTGGTGTTGGCGCAGGCCGTGGCCGAGTTGATCGGCGCACCGCCTGTCCCGGCTTGCCCTTTGGCCGCCACAGTGCCGGTTGATCATGGCGCGAAAGCTTAACCCAGACGTGCTGTTATGCTTGGCAAGGGGGGGCGCTCTCCCTATGTTAGGCGCAAGTTTCCTCTCATGACGCGTGTCCCAGCGGGCACCAACGGGACAATTGATGAATCCGAATTATCGCAATCTCGCGCTCTGGGCGATCATAGCGGTCCTGCTCATTGCTCTCTTCAATCTGTTCCAGACGCCGCAGACTCGCGGGGCCTCGACCGACGTTCCCTATTCGCAGTTCCTGCAAGAGGTCGCGGCCGGCCGGGTCAAGACGGTGGTCATCGCCGGCGCCCGCATCACGGGCACCTACGCCGACAACGCCAATGGCTTCCAGACCTATTCGCCTGGCGATCCGCAGCTGGTCTCGCGGCTGCAGGACAAGAACGTCACCATCAATGCGCGGCCTGAGTCGGACGGTTCCAACTCGCTGTTCAGCTATCTGATCTCCTACCTGCCGATGATCCTGATCCTTGGCGTGTGGATATTCTTCATGCGCCAGATGCAGTCCGGCTCCGGCCGCGCCATGGGTTTCGGCAAGTCGAAGGCCAAGCTTCTCACTGAGGCGCATGGCCGCGTCACCTTCCAGGATGTCGCCGGCGTCGACGAGGCCAAGGAAGATCTGGAAGAGATCGTCGAGTTCCTGCGCGATCCGCAGAAGTTCCAGCGCCTCGGCGGCAAGATCCCGCGCGGCGTGCTTCTGGTCGGCCCTCCTGGCACCGGCAAGACGCTGCTTGCGCGCTCGGTCGCCGGCGAGGCCAATGTGCCGTTCTTTACCATTTCGGGTTCCGACTTCGTCGAGATGTTCGTCGGCGTCGGCGCAAGCCGTGTCCGCGACATGTTCGACCAGGCCAAGAAGAATGCTCCCTGCATCATCTTCATCGACGAAATCGACGCTGTGGGCCGCCATCGCGGCGCCGGCCTCGGCGGTGGCAATGACGAGCGCGAGCAGACGCTGAACCAGCTGCTGGTCGAGATGGACGGCTTCGAGTCCAACGAGAGCATCATCCTGATCGCCGCCACCAACCGGCCCGACGTGCTCGATCCGGCGTTGCTGCGTCCGGGTCGCTTCGACCGCCAGGTGGTGGTGCCGAACCCCGACATCGTCGGCCGCGAGAAGATCCTCAAGGTGCATGTGCGCAACGTGCCGCTGGCACCGAATGTCGACCTCAAGGTGATCGCACGCGGCACGCCGGGCTTCTCGGGCGCCGACCTGATGAACCTGGTCAATGAATCCGCTCTGATGGCGGCGCGCCGCAACAAGCGCCTTGTCACCATGGCCGAGTTCGAGGACGCCAAGGACAAGATCATGATGGGCGCCGAGCGCCGCTCGTCGGCCATGACCCAGGCCGAAAAGGAGCTCACGGCCTATCACGAGGCCGGCCATGCCATCCTGGCGCTCAACGTGCCGTCGGCCGATCCGCTGCACAAGGCGACCATCATCCCGCGCGGCCGCGCGCTCGGCATGGTCATGCAACTGCCGGAAGGCGACCGCTATTCGATGAGCTACAAATACATGATCTCACGGCTCGCCATCATGATGGGTGGCCGCGTCGCCGAGGAGTTCAAGTTCGGCAAGGAGAACATCACCTCGGGCGCCTCCTCGGACATCGAGCAGGCGACCAAACTGGCGCGCGCCATGGTCACGCGCTGGGGCTTCTCCGACAAGCTCGGCCATGTCGCCTATGGCGACAACCAGGAAGAGGTTTTCCTCGGCCATTCGGTGGCGCGCACGCAGAACGTCTCGGAAGAGACCGCGCAGATCATCGACGCCGAAGTGCGCAGGCTGATCGACGAGGCCTATGTCACGGCCAAGTCCATTCTGACCAAGAAGAAGAAGGAATGGATCGCTCTGGCGCAGGGCCTGCTCGAATACGAGACGCTTTCGGGCGAAGAGATCAAGCAGCTGATCGCCGGGCAGAAGCCCGCGCGAGATTTGGGGGATGACACCCCCACAAGCCGCGGCTCGGCTGTGCCGAAGTCCGGCCGCCGCAAGAAGGGTCCCGAGCCCGAAGGCGGCATGGAGCCTCAGCCGTCGAGCTGAGCTGACATCACTTGATGCAAGAAAACGCCGCGGCTCAATCCGCGGCGTTTTGCTATTCAGGGTCTCTCAAAAAGCATGCGGGACGGATGCATTTGCTTTGCCGGGGCGCACACCGTCAGTCCGGCCAGCATGTTGCTTGCCCCATCTGGCCAGCGGGATCAGGGCATTGTCCAGCTCGATGCCGAATTCGGTAATCGAGTATTCGACCCTCGGCGGCACCTCGGGAAAGATTTCGCGATGGACGATGCCGTCGGCCTCCATTTCGCGCAGCTGTTGGATCAGCATCTTTTCGCTGATGTCAGGCACCAGCCGCTTCAGCTCACCGAATCGTGCCGGCGCCTTGTGAATCTGCCAGAGCAGTAGCGCCTTCCATTTGCCGCTGATGACCTCCAGCGCCGGCCCCAATCCGCAACTATCTGGCTGTTTCTTTCCCATGTTTCATCCAATTCTGAGCAATCGGTGGGTAGCTTACATTTTTGTCGGTACTTGAGAAAAACCAAGCCGGTCCATAGCTTCAAACCAGCTCGCCGGCATCGGCGAACACCACAACATCATATCGGTACCTCGCTTCGACCTGCAAAGGCCGTCGGCGGCCGGATTTTGTCAAAAAGGGATGGATCATGACACGATACGCAAACAAGAAGGCCGTTGTCATCGGCGGGACGCACGGCATGGGGCTCGCCGTTGCCGAAGCCCTGATCGAAAGCGGCGCCGAGGTCCTGGTCACCGGCCGCGACCAGCGCAACATCGAGGCCGCGCGAGTCAAGCTGTTTTCGCGAGCTCATGTCGTGCGGTCCGATATCTCAGACATGGCCGATATCGTCACGCTCGGTGCCGAAGTGGGGCAGAAGCTTGGCCAGATCGACTTCCTTCACGTCAATGCCGGGGTGGCCAATCTCGAACCCGTCGAGCGGGTCACCGAGGACAGTTACGATCGCACCTTCGACATCAACACCAAAGGCGCTTTCTTCACCGCGCAGCGCCTGCTGCCCCTCATCAGGGATGGTGGCGCCATAGTCTTCACCTCGTCGATCGCCGACGAATCCGGCACTGGCGGCATGAGCGTCTATTCCGGATCGAAGGCGGCACTGCGCGCCTTCGCCAAGGTCCTGGCCGCCGAGCTTCTGCCGCGCCGGATCCGCGTGAATGTGGTCAGCCCTGGTTTCATCGATACGCCGACGATGGGTGTGGCCGACGCGTCGGCCGAGGAGCGGGCCGCCTTCATGGCGATCGGCGACGCGGTCACGCCGATGAAGCGCCACGGCACGATGGAGGAGGTGGCGCGCGCAGTGCTGTTCCTGGCGTTCGACGCGACCTTCACCACGGGCGCGCGGCTGACCGTGGACGGTGGCCTTGGCCAGGACCTGAGCCCGACACCGGCGTAACCGCGCAACCAAACCAAGGAGAAGCAGAATGAGCGACATAACAGTGATCGGTCTCGGCGCCATGGGCACGGCGCTTGCCGAAGCCTTTCTGAACCAGGGACATGCGGTGACGGTGTGGAACCGTTCTCCGGCAAAGGCTGAGGCTTTGGCAGCCAAGGGCGCCATTGTGGCCAAGAGTGTCGAGGAAGCCGTCAGATCGAGTCCACTGATCGTGGCGTGCCTGCTTGTCTATGACACCGTTCGTGAGGTGCTCGGCCCAAGCCGAGAGGCGCTGTCGGGCCGCACATTGGTCAATCTCACCAACGGCACGCCCGAGCAGGCGCGGGCGATGTCGGGCTGGGCGGTGAGCCAAGGCGCCAGCTATATCGACGGCGGCATCATGGCGGTGCCGCCGATGATCGGCGGGCCGCACGCCCTGATTCTCTACAGCGGTTCGCGCCAGGCGTTCGATGCCTGTTCGGGGCAGCTCGGAGCGCTCGGCACCAGCAAATTCCTCGGTGAGGATGCTGGCCTCGCGCCGCTCTATGATATCTCGCTTCTGACCGGCATGTACGGCATGTTCGCGGGCGTTCTGCAGGCGTTGGCATTGACGGGCGCAGCAGGAATCCCGGCCGGCGAGTTCATGCCGCTGCTGGCCTCCTGGCTTCAGTCGATGCAAGGCCTGCTGCCGAAGTGGGCCGAACAGATCGACAGTGGCGATCACACCAGCAATGTCGTTTCCAATCTGGGCATGCAGGCTGATGCCTACGTCAATCTCATCGATGCCAGCAGGTCGGCTGATGTCAGCACCGAACTCGTCCTGCCGATGCAAAGCCTGATGAAGCGCGGGGTGGCTGCCGGCCAGGCCAATGCCGATCTTACAAGCCTGGTCGCACTGCTCCAGCTCTCGAAACAAGGCGCTTGACGGGGCAAGACCCGAGAGAAGGCCCGCCAACCTTGCGGTTGGGGGCCTTCGATCTTCAAACGCTGCTGGTCGATCAGCTCTTCAGCTTGGCGTTGCAGAGGCTGTAATAGCCGCCGCCCTTCTGGATCCAGCGAAGGCCGTTCAACGTACCCGCGTCCTTGTTGCCGTGGTAGCCCTGCAGGCAGGTCTTCATCCGCGCCTTCGAGGGCTTCTCGGTCTTGAATTCGGCGGCGAGGGTGGTCGGGAATGTCACGCCCGTCGGCGCTACAGCGGGGGCGATCCCCGCGCTGGCTTCCTTCTCCGGCTGCGGCTGGGTTTTGACCGCATCCGTACTGGCACTCTCCGCAGCTGACGTCGCGCATTTCTCGGTGCGGAAAGCGGTCCAATCCATGCCGTTCAGAGTGCCGCCTTCCTTGGCTGTGCGATAGGCCTCGCCGCATTCCTTCATCGTCAGTGCGCTTGCAGGGGCGACGCTCCAAGCAATCCATGCCGTCACAGCCAATGCCGCCAATTTCAATCTGGACATAAGACCCTCCTGGTTGACAAAAGTTCGATGTCCTTTTGTATACCATTTGTTCTGCATATGTTCAATTGGAATCTTTGCGCCAACCATAAGTCTGCGGTGGGCAGTGTGGGCGAATAGATGATGCCAACACCTTCCGCGATATGTAAACGCGAGCAACGCCAGGTGTTTTCGAGCGCAATAAAAAGGCCCGCGCATGTTGCGATGCGCGGGCCTCTGTCTGGAGAATATGGCTACGCGATCAGCTCTTCAGCTTGGCATTGCAGAGGCTGTAGAAGCCGCCGCCCTTCTGGATCCAGCGCAGGCCATTCAGCGTGTTGGCATCCTTGTTGGCGTAGTAGAGCTCGAGGCAGGTGTGCATGCGGCCCTTGGCCGGCGTCTCGCCGGCGTATTTCTTCGAGATCGCGGCCGGGAACTTCACGCCCTTGGGAGCGGTGACCGAGGGCTTCTCGGGCTCGCTGGTATAGGTCGCCTCGCTCGGAGCGGGCACGGTGTCGTCGTCATCTGCGCCTGCGCCGCATTCGGCCTTGCGGAAGTCGTTCCACTTCTTGCCGCCCAGAGCATTGGCAGACTTGGCAGCCTGGTACTTGGCGCTGCAATCGGCCATGCTCAGGCCCTTGCCGCTGCTGTCGGCAGCTGCCTTGGTGGTTGCCTTGGCGGGTGCTGCCGCGGCCGAGGCCCCGGCGGCGCATTCGGTCTTGCGGAAGTCGTTCCACTTTGCGCCATTGAGCGTACCGGCGGCCTTTGCCGCCTGGTATTTGGTGCTGCATTCCTTGGCCGTCAGGCCCTTAGCGCCATCGTCGGTTGTGGCTGCGGCCTTGGTCGTGGCCTTGGCCGGTTTTGCCGCGGCGGAAGCGCCGGCGGCGCATTCGGTCTTACGGAAGTCGTTCCACTTCGCGCCATTGAGCGTACCGGCGGCCTTGGCAGCCTGGTATTTAGCGCTGCATTCCTTGGCCGTCAGACCCTTGGCGCCGTCATCAGCAGCGGCGGCGGCCTTGGTCGTGTCCGTCTTGGCCGCAGCGGCCTTCTTGGCCGCCGGCTTTGCGGTCTCGGTGGTGGCCGCCGCGTCGGTGCCGCACTCGGCCTTCCGATACTGATTCCAGGTCTGCCCGTTCAGCGTGCCGGCGTCCTTGGCGGCATTATACTTGGTACTACACTGGGCCATGGTCAGCGCGTTGGCGGGCGCCGCCATGAACAAGGTTGCGACGGCAAGACCCGTCAAAGTTGCAAGTCGGTGGATGAGCATGGCGATTCTCCCGTTGCTGCGCCCATAGGTTGTACCTGTGTCAATCAATAGCTCTCAACGCTAGGCTGCGCCAGATGCTAAACGGCGTTCTCCCGATAAGGTGATGGACCCTTGCGATCTGCCCCTCCAACAGTCCGGCTTACCGGCCCAATCTGCGCAGTGTGGCCCAGTGTGAATGCTATATTGCGGCAACACCGTGTCATGATACGCTGCCAACGCTCCGAACAGCCTGCTACAATGATTTTCTAAGAATTGGTAATATACAATCACACAATGTGATAGTCGGGCTCGGACCAATTGTGGCACTACGAGCCGGCTGAAAACCGACGGGGATTCTGGCAAGCATGGCAGGACGTTATTTTGGCACCGACGGCATTCGCGGGCGCGCCAACAAGTTTCCGATGACGGCTGAGATCGCGATGCGGGTCGGCATGGCCGCCGGCCTGTCGTTCCAGCGCGGCAGCCATCGCCACCGCGTCGTGCTCGGCAAGGACACCAGGCTGTCCGGCTACATGATCGAAAACGCCATGGTGTCCGGCCTGTGCGCGGCCGGCATGGATGTGTTCCTGCTCGGCCCGATCCCGACACCGGCGGTCGCCATGCTGGTGCGCTCGCTGCGCGCCGATATCGGCGTCATGATCTCGGCCTCGCACAACCCTTATTACGACAACGGCATCAAGCTGTTCGGTCCCGATGGCTACAAGCTCTCCGACGAGATCGAGGAGCGCATCGAGAGCATGCTCGACAAGGATATCGAACTGGCGCTCGCCGATTCCGACGGGCTCGGCCGCGCCAAGCGCGTCGACGGCGTGCATGACCGCTACATCGAATTCGCCAAGCGCACGCTGCCGCGCTCAATGTCGCTGTCGGGTCTCAGGATCGTCGTCGATTGCGCCAACGGCGCGGCCTACAAGGTGGCGCCAGCAGCACTTTGGGAACTGGGCGCCGAGGTCATTGCCATCAATGTCGATCCGAACGGTTTCAACATCAACAAGGAATGCGGCTCGACCCATCCGGCCGGCCTGCAGAAGAAGGTGCATGAAGTGCGCGCCGATATCGGCATCGCACTCGACGGCGATGCCGACCGTGTCGTCATCGTCGACGAGAACGGCACCATCGTCGACGGTGACCAGATCATGGCGCTGATCGCCGAGTCCTGGCACCAGAGCGGGCGACTGGCCGGCGGCGGCGTCGTCTCGACGGTGATGTCCAATCTCGGCCTCGAACGCTTCCTTGGCGACATGAAGCTGCAGCTGCATCGCACCAAGGTCGGCGACCGCTATGTCGTGGAACATATGCGCGCGCACGGGTTGAATGTCGGCGGCGAGCAGTCGGGCCACATTGTGCTGTCCGATTTCTCGACCACTGGCGACGGGCTGGTCTCGGCTCTGCAGGTGCTGGCCTGCATCAAGCGGCAGAACCGGCCGGTCAGCGAATTGTCGAAGAAATTCGAGCCGGTGCCGCAGCTGTTGAAGAATGTCCGCATCGCCGGCGGCAAGCCGCTTGAGGAAGCCACGGTCAAGGCGGTGATCGAAGACGCGCGCAACCGTCTCGGCAAGGCCGGCCGCCTGGTCATACGGCCCTCCGGCACCGAGCCGCTGATCCGCGTCATGGCCGAGGGCGACGACCCACAGCTGGTCGAGGCCGTGGTCAACGACATCGTCGACATTATTTCGGAAACGCGCAGCGCCGCCTGATTGCGCTGCGTCCAACGGCAGGGGCGAACTGCCGGCTCAAGACTTCAAGCCCGCCTGCAGGCGGGCTTTTTGTTTCGGCCAGGGTTGGTCCCAGCGTTATGCCGGGGGAGACTGTTTGCTAAAATGTCGAGAATTCGTGGTTAATCGACAGGGTTAAACGCCTTTTAACTTTTCCAATTCATTATCCACAACTGAGGTCAATCACATTCGGGCAAGTTGGACTTTCCCGACGGTTCTCAGGGGTGACAAACATGTTCAATACAGCAAAAAAGGCCCTCCTTGCCGCGCTGTTCGCAGGTGTGGCCGGGCCAGTATTCGCCGCCGATCTGGCGGAGCCGCCGGTGGTCGAAGAGGCGCCGGCGCCGATCGCCTACGAGCAGCCGGCCGATTTCGGCGGCTGGTACATCCGCGGCGACATCGACTATCATAAATCGGATTTGCGCGGCATCGACTATATCACCTACGGGCCGCCTCCCGGCAGCAATGTTTTCGATTCCGGCGAGCTTAAGGGCGGCTTCTCACTCGGCGCCGGTATTGGCTACAAGATCAACGATCATTTCCGTACCGACCTGACAGCCGACTATTGGTTCGCTTCGGACTTCAACGGATCAACCAACGATGGCGTTACGACCTCGGTCGAAGTGTCGAAAATGAGCGCATTGCTGCTCTTGGCCAACGCATATTACGATATCGGCACCTGGCACGGCATCACGCCTTATGTTGGCGCTGGCATCGGCGGCGCGCACGTCAAATGGGATACCGTCCACGACCCGAACACAACCGAGACCAACCCCGGGTCGAAGAATTGGCGCTTTGCCTACGCGCTCATGGCCGGCGCGTCCTATTGCCTTACCGACAGGGTGATCCTGGATGCCGGCTATCGCTACTCTCACATTGAGGGGGGCCGCATGTTCGACTTCGACGTGAGCAGTTCCGGGCCCGGCTTCGACCATGGCATCAACACACATGAGGTACGAGGCGGTCTGCGCTATCAGTTCGGCGGCAATAATGGTTGCACATCGCCGGAGCCCTACGTTCCAGAGCCGGAGCCGATCTACACCAAGTAGTCGCTTCGAAATCCAGGAATTCGCGAACCGCCCGGTCTTGCCGGGCGGTTTTCGTTTGCCGATGCTTGCGCGTTTTCAACCGGCCGCGTGTGCCGAAGAAACCCAATTGAAATCAATTCGGTACGCCGCGTTATCCTTAACCCTGACTTAACCACTATGGTTAACAATGCTTGGTGAAACGGCGCTTGCGATCAAAATGACGGGCGCCAATTTCAGGAGCCGGGGACCCATGAATTTCAAATCGCTGACAGCGCCGGCGCTCGCCGCACTCGTCCTTGTGCCGCTGACGCCGGCGCAGGCCGCGGACTACGATCCGCCGATCTATGTCGATCAGGCGCCGGACTATCAACCGGTCGAGGTCGGCTCGGGCTGGTATCTGCGCGGCGACGTCTCTTATCTGGCGCAGAAGAGCTACGAGGATCAGGATTTCACCTTCGCCCCCGCGAGCTTCAGCGAGAAGCAGGATCCGGCCTTTGCCAGCATCGGCTTCGGCTACCACTTCAACGACTATCTGCGCGGCGACGTCAATCTTGGCTATCTGCCCGGCAACAAGATCGGCGTCGGCTTTGACGATTCGGCGACGCCGCCGCCGGGTGGTGCGACCATCGCGTCGGCATCGCTGCAAAATTATTCCCTGTCGGGCATGGTCAATGGCTATGTCGATCTCGGCACTTATGTCGGGATCACGCCCTACCTCGGCGCCGGCATTGGGCTGGTCCGGAGCAAATACAAGCTGTCGGCGAGTTACTTCACCGACAATGTCGACCCTACGGATGATTTCGTCCGGAACGACAACAAGACCCAGTATTCCCTCGCCTACACGCTGGATGCGGGCCTGGCCTATCAGGTGACCAAGAATGTTTCTGTAGATCTCGGCTACCAGTACTTCTCCGCGCCGGATGCCGAATATGTCACGGCCGAGAGCCTGACCTCCTATCCGATCCGCAAGGGCATCAGCAATCATCAGGTCAAGCTCGGCCTGCGCTACGACCTCTGGTAGGAAGCTTGCTGTTCGGAAGCCCAACGGCGGATCTCTTCGATCCGCTGTTTGCGTTTTAGCCCACGACATGCTGATCCCGTATCGCCGGTATCCCGCTAGCGACAAAAACTTTCCTCTTGACGCCTGAGGGCTGAACGCATATCGCCGTCCGTGGGCCACCCCTCCCCAACGAGGGGCCACTATCTGGAAGGATAGACCACGATGACGACGCATACGAAGCCCGGACTCCGTCCGGCAAACCCCAATTTCTCCTCAGGTCCCTGCGCAAAACGCCCCGGCTGGTCGGTCGAGGCACTGAAGAATGCTGCGCTCGGCCGTTCCCACCGCGCCAAGATCGGCAAGACCAAGCTCGAACAGGCGATCGAGCTGACGCGCGAGATTCTCCAGGTTCCGGCCGATTACCGCATCGGCATCGTGCCGGCGTCGGACACGGGTGCTGTCGAGATGGCGCTGTGGTCGCTGCTCGGTGAACGCGGTGTCGACATGGTGGCATGGGAAAGCTTTGGCTCCGGCTGGGTCACCGACGTGGTCAAGCAGCTGAAGCTCGCCGATATCAGAAAGGTCGAGGCAGGCTATGGCGAACTGCCGGATCTCACCAAGATCGATTTCGACCGCGATGTGGTCTTCACCTGGAACGGCACGACCTCAGGCGTGCGCGTGCCGAATGGCGATTTCATTCCAGCCGACCGCAAAGGCCTGACCATCTGCGACGCGACCTCGGCCGCATTCGCGCAGAGGCTCGATTTCCAGAAGCTCGATGTCGTCACCTTCTCCTGGCAGAAAGTGCTGGGCGGCGAGGGCGCACACGGCATGCTGATCCTGTCGCCGCGCGCCGTCGAGCGACTGGAAACCTACAAGCCGGCGTGGCCGCTGCCGAAAATCTTCCGCCTGACCTCGGGCGGCAAGCTGATTGAAGGCATCTTCAAAGGCGAGACCATCAACACACCGTCGATGCTGTGCGTCGAGGACTATCTCGATGCGCTTCAATGGGCAAAGTCGATCGGCGGTCTCGATGCGTTGATTGCCAGAGCCGATGCCAATGCCGCCATGCTCGATGGCTTTGTCGACAAGTCGTCCTGGCTCGGCCATCTCGCGGTCGATGCGGCGACACGGTCCAACACGTCCGTATGTCTGTCCTTCACCGACGCCGATGTCGCGGCGCTCGACGGCGACGGGCAGGCGGCCTTCGCCAAGGCGATCGTCTCTGTGCTCGACAAGGAAGGCGTCGCCTACGACATCGGCTCTTATCGTGACGCACCTTCCGGTCTGCGCATCTGGTGCGGCGCCACCGTCGAGACCTCCGATCTCGAAGCGCTGCTGCCCTGGCTCGACTGGGCCTTCGCCACGCAGAAGGCGTCGCTGAAGGCCGCAGCCTGAGATTTCGTGGCGGCCTGCGGTCGCCATTTCCCGACAATCCAATTCAAGGAGGCCGCCATGGCGCCCCGCGTTCTCGTCTCTGACAAACTCTCCACCACCGCCGTCCAGATATTCAAGGACCGCGGCATCGAGGTCGACTATTTGCCCGATCTCGGCAAGGACAAGGAAAAGCTGCTCGAAGTCATCGACCAGTATGATGGTCTTGCCATCCGCTCGGCGACCAAGGTCACGGAAAAACTGATCAACGCCGCGACAAGACTCAAGGTCGTCGGCCGCGCCGGCATCGGTGTCGACAATGTCGACATCCCCGCGGCGAGCCGCAAGGGCATCATCGTGATGAACACGCCTTTCGGCAATTCGATCACCACGGCCGAACATGCGGTGGCGATGATCTTTGCACTCGCCCGGCAGATCCCGGAGGCCAATGCCTCGACCCATGCCGGCAAATGGGAAAAGAACCGCTTCATGGGCGTCGAGATCACCGGCAAGACGCTGGGCGTCATCGGCTGCGGCAATATCGGCTCGATCGTTGCCACGCGCGGCGTCGGCCTGAAGATGCATGTCGTTGCCTTCGATCCGTTCCTGTCGGACAAGCGCGCCGAGGAACTCGGCGTCGACAAGGTCGAGCTGGACGAGCTTTTCGCCCGCGCCGATTTCATCACGCTGCACACGCCGCTGACTGACAAGACGCGCAACATCATCGACGCGGCGGCGATCGCCAAGATGAAGAACGGCGTGCGCATCATCAATTGCGCGCGTGGCGGGCTCATCGTCGAAGCCGACCTGGTCGCGGCGCTGAAGAGCGGCAAGGTGGCGGGCGCCGGCGTCGATGTGTTCGAGGTCGAACCGGCGGAAAACAACACGCTGTTCGGCATGGAAAATGTGGTGGCAACGCCGCATCTCGGCGCCTCGACAGCGGAAGCGCAGGAAAATGTTGCGCTGCAAGTAGCCGAGCAGATGGCCGACTATCTGATCAAGGGTGCGGTTTCGAATGCCATCAACATGCCCTCGATCACGGCCGAGGAAGCACCGCGGCTGAAGCCGTTCGTCAAGCTCGCCGAAGTGCTCGGCGCCTTTGTCGGCCAGGTCACCGAGGACCCGATCAACGAGGTCGAGATCCTGTTCGACGGTTCGACCGCGACGATGAACACGCGCGCCCTGATCAGTGCGACGCTCGCCGGGCTGATCCGACCTCAGGTCGCCGACGTCAATATGGTGTCGGCGCCGATCATGGTGAAGGAGCGCGGCATCATCGTCGCCGAGGTCAAGCGGGACAAGTCGGGGGTGTTCGACGGCTACATCAAGCTGACGGTCAAGACGGAGCACATGACACGCTCGATCGCTGGCACCTGCTTCTCCGACGGCAAGCCGCGCTTCATCCAGATCAAGGGCATCAATCTCGACGCCGAGGTCGGCCAGCACATGCTCTACACAACCAATGCCGATGCGCCCGGCATTATCGGCCTGCTCGGCACGGTGTGCGGTGAGAACGGCGTCAACATCGCCAACTTCCAGCTCGGCCGCAACCGGCCGGGCGGCGACGCCATCGCGCTGCTCTATCTCGATGCGCCGTTCCCGGAGAAAGTGCTGGAACAGGTCAAGGCGCACAAGTCCATCGACTCGGCCAAGCGGCTGCAGTTCGACGTCAACGCAATGTAGTTGACGGCGTGGCGGATGCGACGGTCCTCCCCCCATCATTGGGCGGCCGTCGCAGAGGCCGGTTCAGGGCAATTCGTCTGAGCCGTCGGAGACGCCCACGCGATGCCGATAGACCAGTTCCCAGCCCTTCCACCCTGTAAACAGCAGGATCAGAACCACGATCAGCGATAAGATAAAGCCGGTCGGGATCACAGCCGCCGCTCCACCGACATAACGCGAGTACCAGTTATAAAGCTCGATCAGCACGACGAGCACGTTGCCGCCGGCATGGAGCCATGCCGTCGTGAGATTGCGGATCTGAACATCGCCGAGAACGTCCGTCAGGCCGGTAAGAGCGGCCAAGGCGCCCATGATCAGGCCGGCGCCGAGAAGCCAAAGCGATCCGGTGACCCACCCGGGATCGGCTGTTTGCCAGAAAATCAGATCGCAAACGAAGGTGCCGACAAAGAAGGCGATCGGAAACGGAATCAGCATTGGATGAATGGGGTGACCGGCAATGCTTGCTGTGCTGCGAGGGTTATGGCTCATCTTGTTGCCTCCCACGCAAGCAAACTCCGCCAGAGGTAAAATGTTCCAGGTCGGCGCGCGGCAGCAGTTATCGCGACGGCGGCGCAGCGCGGCAGCAGCCAAATGTTATCCGCGGCGGTCCGGGGCCGCCATCTTGCGCCCGCTGTATTCGGCGAGCGAAATGCCGCCCAGCACCAGGGCGAGCGCCAGCGCCTGGTAGAGCTGGAATGTCTCGCCGACGATCAGCACTGACAGCAGCGTGCCGAAGATCGGCACCAGATTGATGAACAGCCCGGCACGGTTGGCGCCGATCAGTTCGTTGCCCCTGATGTAAGTGATCTGCGAAATGACCGAAGCGCCGATCGCGGTATAGACGATGACCAGCCAGCCGCTGATATCGGGGACGATAACCTTGCCGGCGGCGACCTCCCACAGGAAGAACGGCAGCGAGGTGATGAGGGCAGCGATCGCCAGGGACAACATCAGGCTCTGCCAGCGCATCACCGGCTTCAGCCGCAGCCCGACCGAATAACCGCTGTAGAGGACGACCGCGACCAGCATGATGGCGTCGCCGAAATTGAGTTCCAATGTGAGCAGCCGGCGCGGATCGCCGTGGCAGGCAGTCAAGATGACGCCGAAGATGGTCAGCACCACGCCCGCAATCTGAGCCCAGCTCACGCGCAGGCGGAAGAAGAAGAAATTGGCAATGATGATCAAGACCGGCATCGCCGCCTGTTCGATCGAGACATTGATCGCCGTCGTGTAGTTGAGCGCGGTGTAAAAAATGGTGTTGAACAGAGTGAAGCCGCTGGCGCCAAGTGCAGCCAGGACGAACCAGTGTTTGCGCACCACCGGCCAGTCCTCCCTGATCGTGCGCCAGCCGATCGGCAGCAGGATCGCGACGGCCAGCACCCAGCGCAGGAAGACCAGCGTCATCGGCGAGACGTGATCGACCGCCAGCTTGCCGGCGACGGAATTGCCGCCCCACAACAAGGTGGTCAGCAGCAGGAACAGGTAGGCGCGTCGATGCATTGCGGGATTCCGGCCGCTTGGGGAGTTGTGTTTGCCGGCCTATTGCCCCCGCCGACGCAAGTAAATGATGTCAAAGCCGAAAATTGTTGTGCCTCAGGGCATTTTCGGCGGCAAAGAAAGGTCGCGCTTGCGAGGTCTTGACGTTATAGAGGCCTGTCGTTTCGAACCATATCCAGGCCGCCAGGGCGGCATCTCAAGGGAAAAGAAACATGGCCAATGTGGTGGTCGTCGGCTCGCAATGGGGCGACGAAGGCAAGGGCAAGATCGTCGACTGGTTGTCGGAGCGCGCCGACGTGGTCGTGCGCTTCCAGGGCGGCCACAATGCCGGCCATACGCTGGTCGTCGACGGCAAGGTCTACAAACTGTCGCTGCTGCCGTCGGGCGTGGTGCGGCAAGGCAAGCTGTCGATCATCGGCAATGGCGTCGTCTTCGACCCGCACGCCTTTGTCGCGGAAGTGGCAAAACTCAAGGCGCAAGGCGTCGAGGTCACGCCGGACCGCCTGAAAATAGCCGAAAACACGGCGCTTATCCTGTCGCTGCACCGGGAGCTGGACGGATTCCGCGAGGACGCCGCCTCCAATTCCGGGACGAAAATTGGCACGACGCGTCGTGGCATCGGCCCAGCCTATGAAGACAAGGTGGGCCGGCGCGCGGTTCGGGTGATGGATCTGGCGGATTTGGAAACGCTGCCTCTCAAGGTCGACAGGCTGCTGACGCATCACAATGCGCTGCGTCACGGGCTTGGCCATGGCGAAGTCACGCATGAGGCGATCATGACCGAGCTGACCTCGGTCGCCGATGAGATCCTGCCCTATATGGACCGCGTCTGGAAAATCCTCGACGACAAGCGCCGCGCCGGCGAACGCATCCTGTTCGAGGGCGCGCAAGGCACGCTGCTCGACATCGACCACGGCACCTATCCGTTCGTCACCTCGTCCAACACCGTTGCCGGCCAGGCAGCCGCCGGCTCGGGGGTGGGCCCCGGCGCCATCGGCTATGTCCTGGGCATCACCAAGGCCTATACGACGCGTGTCGGCGAAGGCCCGTTCCCGACCGAGCAGAAGAACGAGATCGGCGAATTTCTCGGTACGCGTGGCCACGAATTCGGCGTCGTCACCGGGCGCAAACGCCGTTGCGGCTGGTTCGACGCCGTGCTGGTGCGCCAGGCCGTCGCCGTCAACGGTATCAAGGGCATCGCCCTGACCAAACTCGACGTGCTCGACGGGCTGGATGAGATCAAGGTCTGCACCGGCTACCGTCTCGACGGCGAAACGATCGACTATCTGCCGGCCAGCCAGGGCGCGCAGGCGCGTGTCGAGCCGGTCTACGAGACGCTCGAAGGCTGGAAAGGCACCACAGCCGGCGCGCGCAGCTGGAACGACCTTCCGGCGCAGGCCGTCAAATATGTCCGTTACATCGAGGAGCTGATCGGGGCACCCGTCGCGCTCCTTTCCACCAGCCCGGAACGGGACGACACGATACTTGTGACCGATCCGTTTCAAGACTAGTTTTCTGAAGCCTTTCCGGGCATCGCGGCCGATTTGCGGGGGCCGGCGCGGAAACAAAATACAGGTCGACTGAAGCATGGCAGATTTCGTTGCTATTCTGAAAAAGGCGCTCGACAAGCACGGCGACGAAACGCCCGAAAAGCGTACGCGGATCTATGAAAGCGTTCGTACCATGCTGGCGAAGAAGCTTGCGGAGTATTCGCCGCCGCTGGCCGCCGAAGCCATAAGCACGCAGAAGCGATCCCTGGAAGATGCCATCTCGAGCGTCGAGCGCGACTATGCCAGGGCGGTGCCGGCATCCGATCCGCTGGCGGAGCTGGAGCACATCTTCTCCTCCATAGACCGCAACAAGAACCAGTCCAGTCATGTAAAGCCTTCCGCCACGCCTGCGCCGGCCTGGCAGCCGGCGAAACCCGTGCAGCCGGCGCCGACCGCCAGGACAGAGCCGAGCTGGCAGAGGCCCGCGCCGACACCGCCGTCGCCTGCGCGTGCAGAAACCATCGACAAGCAAGCCGTGGAGCTGGACGCCGACGACGACAGCGCCGATGTGTTCGCCAATGACGAGCAGCCGGTCGCGGACACGTTCCAGCGCCTGCGCCCAGCCGAGCGCAGGCGCAGCTATGGCGGGTTGATCGCGGCTGTCGTCGCGCTTCTGGTGGTCGCCGGCGGCGGCTATGGCATCTGGCTGAACAAGGATGCCTTTGGCTCGATGCTGGGCCTCGGCGGCGACACCAAGACGGTCTCGACCGAACCGCTGGTAAAGCCGGCGCCGGCCAAGCCCGCGGCCGATGCACCGGCACCGGCCGCTGCCGGCGAGGGAACGAAGTTCACCCAGCGCCTGTCGCCCGAAGGCGGTGAAACCGACCCCGGTCCCGCGGCCGGTCAAAGCGGCATCGGCGAGGGCGAGTCCGTCGCCGCGCTGACCACACCGCCACCCCCGGCTCCAGCGCCACCTGCGGCTCCAGCGCCTGCGACCCCGCCGGCCGGCGACGCCGCAGCCACGGGCGCGCCCGCCGCGCCGGCGCCCGACGCTTCCGCCACGCCACCGGCAACGCCGCCCGCCGATGGCGCCGCTCCGCCGCCCAATGGGGCAGCACCGGCTGATGCCGCCGCCACGCCGCCCGCGACCGGCACGCCGCCCGCGGCGCCGGCGGCCGCCGCTTCCGAGCCCACCGTTGCGGTCGGCCAGAAGGCGATCTTCTACGAGGAACGCACCTCGACCGCGCAAGGATCGGCCGAACCCGGCAGCATCGTCTGGTCGCTGGTGCAGGAATCCCCCGGCGGCGACCTGCCGCCTGAGCCGGCGATCCGCGCCGAGGCGACCATTCCCGGCAAGGACATCCAGCTGCGCATGACCATCCGCCGCAATACCGACCAGACGCTGCCGGCCAGCCACATCATCGAGATGATCTTCCTGACGCCCGAGGGCTTTGACGGCGGTGGCGTCGACAACATCCTGCGCGTCGCCATGAAGAGTTCGGAACAGGATGCCGGCAGCCCGCTGATCGGCATTCCGGCCAAGATCGCCGACGGCTTCTTCCTGGTGGCGCTCAACGACACCAAGGCCGACGAGGACGCCAATATGACCTTGCTTCGAGGCCAGGACTGGATCGACGTGCCGG
Source organism: Mesorhizobium sp. M0659 (assembly GCF_040320605.1). Classification (NCBI taxonomy): domain Bacteria; kingdom Pseudomonadati; phylum Pseudomonadota; class Alphaproteobacteria; order Hyphomicrobiales; family Phyllobacteriaceae; genus Mesorhizobium; species Mesorhizobium sp. M0659. The sequence continues at coordinate 49,054 of NZ_JAMYPY010000010.1, read as the reverse complement.
TGGTCTACAAGACCGGACGCCGGGCGCTGCTGACCATGGAAAAGGGCATTCCGGGCGAGAAGGTGTTCGACGAGGCGCTGAAGGCCTGGCAGGCCAAGACGGCAGGTTGACGGGCGGCAGTAGCGGCTGCCTTCGCTCAGAAGCCCTGGAACAGCATGTCGAGCGCGGCGACGATGTCGTCGTGATGTCTAGAAAGGTTTCCCTCTGGCATCCGCAATTCGGACGCGCTGAAGGCCGACACAAACTGTGTGACCATCACAAGATCTTTGCCGTTTATAGCGAAGGTCGGGTTCAGGCGGCGGCCAGGAAGCGGGGCAATCTCGGGCGGCATCAAAGGAACGACCACCCTCGTGCTCAGCCCTTCAAGCATATCTGACTGCACGTCGAGAAGATAACCGTCGCTCTCGGTACTCCGATAGAAATCGTAACGCGCCATCAGAACGGCCGGTGTTTAGCCAATGGCAGTCCGTTCTTTCGGACATATTCGTTGGAGCTTTCGATGGCTTCCCAGTTTTCTTCTTGCCATCGACGCGTTTTCTCCGCCGCAATCGCTTTCGCGATCCCTGCTTCGGCAGCGCGGGAGATGTTGATGCCCAACGCTTTGGCGTCCTTGATCAACTGAGAGTCAATGGACGTGTTGACAGAGGTCCGCTGAGTTTTTGGCGTCGATTGAAGCACGGAGATGCCTCCTTTCATGCGCACAATATACGCGCATAAAAGACCGCAGGCAATGCTACCCCTCCATCTCCTCACGCAGCATTTCCAGCTCCAGCCACTCTTCCTCGAGTGCGGCCAGCGTGGCGCGTTCCTTGTCGAGGGCGGCGATGGTCTTTTGGAACGAGGCCGGGTCGCGCTCGTAATAGGCGGGATCGGCAATGTTGTTTTCCAACCGCGAGATCGAGGCCATTACCGCCTCGATCTTCTTGGGCAAGGATTCCAGGGCGAATTTCTGCTTGAACGACAGTTTCTTCGACGGCCCTTTTGGCGCTGCCGGCTCGCTCTTGCCCGGCGCCGGCGCATCGCTGGTTTCGGCCTTGGCGCGCGCCTTGCGGTCGTCGAGCCGGGTGCCGCCGCGCTGCGCCAGCATGTCGGAATAGCCACCGGCATATTCGATCCAGCGGCCGCCTCCGTCCGGGGCGATGATGCTGGTGACGGTGCGGTCGAGGAAGTCGCGGTCGTGGCTGACCAGGATGACCGTGCCGGCAAAGCCGGCGACAAGTTCCTGCAACAGTTCCAGCGTCTCCATGTCGAGATCGTTGGTCGGCTCGTCGAGCACCAGAAGGTTGGCCGGCCGCGCCAGAACACGCGCCAGGAGCAGCCGCGCCCGTTCGCCGCCGGACAGCTCGCGCACCGGGGTGCGCGCCTGTTCCGGCTTGAACAGGAAATCCTTCATGTAGGACACGACATGGCGCTGCTCGCCATTGATGACGAGGTTTTCGCCGCGCCCGTCCGTGAGATACTGCGCCAGGGTCTCGGCCGGATCGACCGCCTCGCGCTTCTGGTCGAGCGTGGCGATTTCCAGATTGGTGCCGAGCCGCACCGAGCCGGCGTCGGGCTTCATCTCGCCGGTAAGCATCTTCAACAGCGTCGTCTTGCCGGCGCCGTTCGGCCCGACAAGGCCGACGCGATCGCCGCGCTGGATGCGGGTCGAGAAGCTTTTGACCACGGTGAGGTCGCCAAAGCTCTTTTCGATGTTCTTGGCCTCGATCACCAGCTTGCCGGATTCGGCGGCGTCGCTGGCCACCATGGTGGCCGAGCCCTCGGCGCCGCGATGGCCGCGAAAACGCTGGCGCATGGTCTGCAGTTCGCCCAGGCGGCGCATGTTGCGTTTGCGGCGAGCCGTCACGCCATAGCGCAGCCAATGCTCCTCGCGCACGATCTGGCGGCCGAGCTTGTGCTGTTCGCGCTCTTCCTCTTCCAGCACAAGGTCGCGCCATTCCTCGAAATGGCCAAAGCCCTTGTCGAGGCGGCGAGTCTGGCCACGGTCGAGCCAGACGGTGGCGCGCGAGACGCGTTCGAGGAAGCGACGGTCGTGCGAGATGACGATCAGCGCCGAAGATGTCCGGACAAGCTCTTCTTCCAGCCATTCGATGACCGACAAATCGAGATGGTTCGTCGGCTCGTCAAGCAGGAGAATATCGGGTTCGGGCGCCATGACGCGGGCAAGTGCTGCGCGGCGCGCCTCGCCGCCGGAGAGATCGTTGGGGTTCTCCGCGCCGGCGAGGCCGAGATGCTCCATCAGATATGTGGCGCGGTAGGGATCGTCGGCAGGCCCAAGCCCGGCCTCGACATAGGCACGCACATTGGCAAAGCCGTCCATGTCGGGCATTTGCGGGAGATAGCGCACCGTTGCCGAAGGCTGGCGGAAGACCTCGCCGTCTTGCGGCTCGATCAGACCGGCGGCAATCTTCAGGAGCGTCGACTTGCCGGAGCCGTTGCGGCCGACGAGCGCGATCTTGTCACCGGCGGACGCCGTCAGTTCGGCGCCATCGAGCAGCGGCGTGCCGCCAAAGGTCAGTCTTATGCCGTCGAGGTTGAGAAGGGGCGGGGCCATGTCAGCTTTCAGGCAAGGGGTAGGGGTGGGCGAGCAGCAGCGCGCGGCCATGGCCGAGCTCGATTTCGAGGCCGCCCCCGGTCTTGTTGGACTTGACCTCGTTCGAGATGGTCAGCGACGAGCCGAACACGACCTCGACATGGTCGAGCGGCCACTTCGCGCCGGACACGGTGAGGCCCGAAAGATCGGAAAAGCCGAGCACCGAAAACAGCGTTCCGTCGGCATAGTCGAAGCCGGCCTTGCCAGGCAGCAGAGGGGCGCCTTCCTGCGCTCCGCTGGTCAACAGCACTTTTGTGCCGGCCTCGGCCAGCCGCAGGCTGAGCGCCAGATGGAGGAAGGCGTGGTCGGCGCGCTTGCCGCCGAAAGCGCCGGCCAGCACCAGGCTGGTGGCGCCGCGTTCCAATGCCGCCGCGATCGCCAGTTCGCCATCGGTCTTGTCCTTTTCGGGAGGAAACACCTCCCGCGGCACGGCGGCGAGATCGGCAGGCAGGTCCGCCGGCACGGAATCGAAATCGCCGACCCACAGCTCCGGCATCAGGCCGAGCAGGCGGGCATGATCGATGCCGGCGTCTGCGGCGATGACGCGCGTGCCCGCGACCTGGCGGTCGAGCCGCGGCGTGCGGACGAGATCGCCGCCAAGCAGGATGGTGAATGTGCTCATATCCGCTGGCCCTTACCAGCCCCGCCGACGAAACGGAAGGCCGAGCGGCACCGTCACTCTTTGTTGGAGCATGATCTTTTTCCGGAAACGGATTCCACTTTCCGGATCATGCTCGGGCAAACTTCCACTTGCGTGGCACCTTGGCCGGGCCTATGTGTCGAAACGCTCTAACGGGGTGCCGGACGCGATCTTCGCGGACCGGCTGAGAGGCAGTCTCGCCAACCCGCTGAACCTGATCCGGTTTGTACCGGCGGAGGGATTAGACGCTTCGGACAGCCCGACGCCTCAATTCCTTTCAACACGAATGAAGGAGGCGCCGATGCGCATGTTTTTGTCCCGTCTTGTCCCAGCGCTGGGGCTTGCTGTTTCGCTACTGGCAAGCTCTGCGTCCGCGCAGGAAAAGCTCACGATCTATACCTATGAGAGTTTCACTGCCGACTGGGGTCCGGGCCCCCAGGTGAAGAAGGAATTCGAGGCCGAGTGCGGCTGCAGCGTCGACTTCGTCTCGGTGGCCGACGGCGTCGCGCTGCTCAACCGCGTCAAGCTCGAAGGTGCCTCGACCAAGGCCGATATCGTGCTTGGTCTCGACACCAACCTCACCGCGGAAGCCAAGGCTTCCGGCCTGTTTGTCCCACATGGCGCGGTGGCTGAAAACAACGTGCCGGGCGGCTGGAGCGACGACACTTTCGTGCCCTATGACTTTGGTTATTTCGCCGTCGTCTACGACACCGAAAAGCTGAAGAGCCCGCCGAAGAGCCTGAAGGAACTGGTCGAGGGCGATGCCGCCGACAAGATCGTCATCCAGGATCCGAGGACGTCGACGCCGGGCCTCGGCCTGCTGCTGTGGGTCAAGTCGGTCTATGGCGACAAGGCGCCGGAAGCCTGGGCCAAACTCAAGGGCAAAGTGCTGACGGTGACGCCGGGCTGGAGCGAGGCCTACGGCCTGTTCACCAAGGGCGAGGCGCCGATGGTGCTGTCCTATACGACGTCGCCGGCCTACCACATGGTGGCCGAGAACACCGGGCGCTACCAGGCGGCCTCGTTCGAGGAAGGCGAGTATCTGCAGGTCGAGGTCGCCGGCATCACCACCACGGGCGCGAAGAACCCGCTGGCGGCGAAGTTCCTGGCCTTCATGACCGGGCCGAAATTCCAGGATGTCATTCCGGAGACCAACTGGATGTTCCCGGCCGGGAAAACCGACAAGCCGCTCAATCCGGCTTTTGATAGGCTGGTCAAGCCGGCGAAGACCTTGCTGTTCAGCCCGGAAGAGGTCGCGGCAAATCGCAAGGCCTGGGTGGATGAATGGCTGGCGGTGATGAGCAATTAGGAATTCAGGATGGCGCTTGAACGCCCCCCTCTGGCCTGCCGGCCATCTCCCCCGCAAGGGGGGAGATCAAGCGCTCGGAAGCTTTCGCCAACCTCCAACGCTGCGAGGATGGGGCGGGGAGCGAAGCTGCTAATGTCCCCCCTTGCGGGGGAGATGGCCGGCAGGTCAGAGAGGGGTGGGCGGGAACTCGACTTCCGTGAAATATTTGCGTCAGCAGCGAACGTGCGCCGTAGGGTTGGATAGCGCGAAATGCGTGCGCACTATCCCTCTGACCCCCGTATCACGGCCGGCATTGTCGCGCTTGCGGCAATCGCGCTGCTGATCGGTGGCGCCTTCGCCGGCCTTATCCGCGAAGGCGCGCACGACCTTTCCGGCGCCGCGTCCGCCTTTGACCTCTATCTCCTGCGCGTTGTCCGCTTCACGCTCTGGCAGGCTGCGCTCTCGACTCTGCTTTCCGCCGTACCGGCGCTCTTCGTCGCCCGGTCGCTGTCGCGGCATCCGCGCTTCTTCGGACGCGGCTTCATCCTGCAGCTTTTCACTGTGCCCCTTGCCTTGCCGGCAATTGTCGGAGCGCTGGGGATACTGGCGCTCTATGGCCGCGCCGGTTATTTCGCCGCGATCGGTGGCCAGAGCTGGCCCGACATCTATGGGCTGCCAGGCATCCTCGTCGCCCACGTCTTCTTCAACCTGCCGCTGGCCACCCGGCTGTTCCTCGAAGCGCTGGGAACGGTGCCGGCCGATCAATGGCGGCTGGCGAGCCAGCTCGGCATGGGGGCGAGGCCAGCCTTCCGGCTGATCGAGTGGCCGGTGCTGCGCGCCGCGCTGCCGGGCGTCGCCGGGCTTGTCTTCATGCTTTGCATCACCTCCTTCACCATCGTGCTGATCCTCGGCGGCGGGCCGGCGGCGACGACGCTGGAAGTCGCCATCTATCAGGCGCTGCGTTTCGACTTCGATCCGGCGCGAGCGGTGACGCTGACGTTGCTGCAGATCGCGCTGACTTTTGCCGTCATGCTGGCGCTGACGCGGCTCGGCGCCAATGTGACCGGCGACGCCAATTTGCCTGTCGCGCCGCGCCGCTATCACTTGGCCGGCAAAGCAGAAACAGCGTTCAACGCCGTCCTGATCGTGCTCGCCTTGCTGTTCGTCGCCGGACCAATGGCGGCCACCGTCGCGTCCGGCCTCGGCGCCGATCTCGGCCGGCTGGCGGGCGAGAGTGCCGTGCGTCAGGCGACCCTGACCAGCGCCGGTCTCGCCCTCTCGGCGGCGCTACTTTCGGTGGCGCTGTCGCTGTCGCTGATCATGGCTCGGCGGGCACTGTCGCTGCGCCGCCGGTCCAGTGCCCGTTCATTGCTCGAACATGCCACCGACACCGGCGCCGGCTTCGTCCTCGTCGTGCCGCCCATTGTCATCGGCGCCGGCTGGTTTCTCCTGCTGCGCACGGTCAGCGATGTCTTTGCCATCGCGCCGGTCATGGTCGTCACCGTCAATGCGGTGATGGCGATGCCCTTTGCCATCCGCGCGATGCGCCCGGCCTATGATGCGGCGAGCGAGCGCCACGAAAAGCTGTGCGCGCAGCTCGGCATTGCGGGCTGGAACCGGCTGCTTCTGGTCGACTGGCCATCGCTCCGGCGGCCGCTGGCCACCGGCTTTGCCTTCGCCATGGCGCTGTCGCTCGGCGATCTCGGCGTCATCGCGCTGTTCGGCAGCGATTCGGTGCAGACCTTGCCCTATCTCCTGCTGGCGCGCATGGGCAGCTATCGCACGGCCGATGCTGCCGGGCTGGCTTTGCTGCTCGGGGCGGTCTGCCTTGCATTGGTGGTCGCGGCAGACTGGCTGGGACGGGGAGAGAGATCGTGACGTCCGCTGTGGAGAAAGGCACGACTGTCCGGCTGGACAAGGTCTCGTTCAGCTATGGCGAAACGTCATTCCTGTTCGATGTCGAATTCGATACATCGAAGATCACCGCCATCATGGGGGCAAGTGGTTCGGGCAAATCGACCTTGCTCAATCTGGTGGCTGGTTTCGAGACGCCAGAGTCCGGTCGTGTGCTGATCGGCGGCGCCGATGTCGGCGCCGAGCCGCCTTCGGTGCGGCCGGTGTCGATGGTATTCCAGGAAAACAATCTGTTTGCTCATCTCTCGGTGGAGAAGAATGTCGGGCTCGGCCGCTCGCCATCGCTCAACCTGACCGACGCCGATCGCGCCGCAATCGCCGAGGCGCTTGACCGCGTCGGCCTGGCCGGCAAGGAAATGCGCCTGCCGCGCGAACTCTCCGGCGGCGAAAGGCAGCGCGTGGCGCTCGCCCGCGTTCTGGTGCGCGACCGGCCAGTGCTGCTGCTCGACGAGCCGTTCGCTTCGCTCGGGCCAGCACTGCGCGACGACATGCTCGACCTGGTGGCCGGCGTTCATGCCGAGCGGGCGATGACGGTGCTGTTCGTCACGCATCAGCCGGAAGACGCTCGCCGTATCGGCGAGCAGATGGTTTTTCTGGACAATGGCAGGGTTGCCGCGACGGGACCTGCCGGCGATTTTTTCGACGGCACTGGCCCTGAAGCGTTTCGGCGCTATATCGGCCGAAGTTCGGGCGGATCACGCGATATTGCCCGGAAGCGGACATAATTTACGACCAAACCGGCTACAGGTGATGTGGCGCTTGCTTGCCATGGTCCAGTCGATGTGGCTAGGTCCGCTTAGTACTGGTCCGGCACGAGCCGTGATTTGCCCCTACAGCGCCGCACCCGGCCGGATGCGTAAACGCTGTAGGTTTTTTGATGTGTGCAGGATTGCCGACGAAAACCGATTTTTCGCTGGCGCGGACCCCGGTCCAAATCATGCGCCGAGAGCTGAAGGAACGCCGTGCTGCCGACCGGCACTGACACTTTGAAACGCAGACCGCTGGTGCGCTTCCTCGCGCTGGCCGGCCTTGCCGTGGCGCTGGCCAGCTGCCAGATGTTCACGCCTCCCGAAGTGCAGGAAGCCGGCTTCCAGCCTTCCGACAAGCCGATCACGGTCGACAATGTCGCCGCCAACAGCAAGCTTGCCGAACTGGCGAAGGCACAGCATCCGCGCATCCTTGCCACCTATGGCGGCGAATATTCCGATCCCAAGCTCGAGCGCATGGTGGCCAAGGTTGTCGGCAGCCTGACCGTGGTGTCGGCCAATCCGACCCAGACCTATCGCATCACCATCCTCAATTCGCCCAACGTCAACGCTTTCGCGCTGCCGGGCGGCTATCTCTACGTCACCCGCGGCCTGCTGGCGCTGGCCAATGATTCGGCCGAACTCGCCGCCGTCATCGCGCATGAGATGGGCCACGTCACCGCCAATCACGGCTTGCAGCGCCAGCAGCTCGAGGCCGAGGAAGGCCTGGCGACCAAGGTGGTCTCCGATGTGCTGGGCGACAGCCCGACCGCCAAGCAGGCGCTGATCCGTGGCAAGCTGAGGCTGGCGCAGTTCTCGCGCAACCAAGAGCTGGAGGCAGACGCCATCGGCATCAAGTCGATCGGCGAGGCCGGTTACGACCCCTATGCCGCCGGGCGTTTCCTGCAGTCGATGTCGGCCTATACCGATTTCCGCTCGATCAGCGGCGCCACCGACGCCAGCCTCGACTTCCTGGCTACGCACCCCAACACGCCGCAGCGAATTGATCTGGCGCAGCGTCACGCCCGCCAGTTCGGCGCGCCGGGCATCGGCACGCGCGACCGCGATTCCTTCCTGGCCGGGATAGACGGCCTGCTCTATGGCGACACGCCGGAAGAGGGCTATGTGCGCGGCCAGACCTTCCTGCATCCGGGCCTCGGCGTATCGTTCACGGTGCCCGACGGCTTCATCATCGACAATTCGGCAGCGGCGGTGACGGCGACCGGTCCCGGCGACATGGCGATCCGCTTCGACGGTGTGTCGATCGACAAGGATCGTGCGCTGACCGACTACATCAGAAGCGGCTGGGTGGCCGGTCTCGACGAGACCAGTGTGCGCCAGGAGACGATCGACGGCAACGAGGCGGCGACAGCGCACGCCGGCGCCGATGGCTGGCAGTTCGACATTGCAGTGATCCGCGCCGGCGGCCAGGTCTATCGCCTGCTGACGGCCGCCCCCTCGGCCAGCACGACACTCGATCCGGTGGCACGCTCGGTCAGCGGTTCGTTCCGCGTGCTCAGCCCCGCCGAGAAAGCGGCACTGAAGCCGCTGCATATCCGCGTCGTCACGGTACAGGCCGGGCAGACGATGGGCACACTTTCGGCGCAGATGGTCGGCGTCGACCGCAAGCTCGATCTGTTCCGCGTGCTCAACGCGATGTCGCCGGGCGCCTCGGTTTCGGCCGGCGACAAGGTCAAGATCGTCACGGACAGATAGCGCCGGTCTTCGTCAGAAACCCCAGCCTTCGTAGTGCTTTTTTCTGAGATAACTTTTCTGAGATAACTCGGGGCGGTACCCCTGTTCCTGGCAATCTCACGCTGCCATGAATTCGGGGTTCTGCTTGACCAGCGCGAGCTTGAGCTTTTCCATGGCGCGGGCCTCGATCTGGCGGACACGCTCCTTGGAAATACCGAGCGTCTCGCCGAGCGCCTCAAGCGTCGCACCTTCGTCGGTCAGCCGGCGCTCCTCGATGATCCTGAGTTCGCGGGCATTGAGCGCGCGGAGCGCCGTCTTCAGCCACATCAGGCGCCGTTCGACGTCGATGGTGTCGCCGGCGACCTCGTCAGGCAATGGATCGTCCGAAATCAGGAAGTCCATCCGCTCGGTGGTGCCGGCTTCGTCGGCGAGCGGTGCGTTGAGCGAAGAGTCAGGTGCTGAAAGCCTGGAATCCATCTTCGCGACATCGGCCTCGGAGACGCCTAGGGCTACCGAGACTTCGCGGTAGAGCGTGGCGTTGGAGATCGGCTCGGCGCCATTGGCAAGACGGGCGCGCAGGCGCCGCAGGTTGAAGAACAGCGCCTTTTGCGCCGAAGAGGTGCCGCCGCGAACGATCGACCAGTTGCGCAGGATATAGTCCTGCATCGAAGCGCGGATCCACCATGTCGCATAGGTCGAGAAGCGCACCTCGCGCTCCGGCTCGAAACGCGCGGCTGCTTCCAGCAGCCCGACATGGCCCTCCTGGACCAGATCTCCGAGCGGCAGGCCGTAATGTCGGAATTTCGAAGCCATGGAGATGACCAGCCGCATATGGGCGACGGTGATCTGATGCAGCGCCTGCTGATCCTGGTCCTCCTTCCAGCGCAAGGCGAGAACATGTTCCTCATCGCGCTCGAGGTAAGGGGCTTTCATTGCCGTGCGGACCATGGTCCGTCCTGCCGTGTCTTCGATCATGCCGCGCTCCTGCTCCCGGACATTTTCGGACGGCCTGGCGGCCGTTATCTCTGTTTGACGCAATTCCGAAGGAAACCGCTTTCCCACTTTCCTGGAATTGCTTCGGGCCTAGCGCAGCCAAGGGTTCTTGAAATGGAAACGCGGCGCCCTACAACAAGCCATGAACGTGCCATACCGGGGATTGGTTCCGCCGCCGAGGGCGGTTGTTTTGTGCGGTCCGACAGGGCGCATCGATACCGCAGATCGGGACTATTGGCACCGATCCGAGCTGCTTTGAGAATCTGATTTCTGGATCGCCGTTTTTTTGAAATCTGGTTCCTTATTTTGCTGCGCTGTATCTGTCAGTTTCCGGCTCTCACAAGCGCCGGACACCGGCCAAGGACGGGATCACATAGAAATGAAATGGCTCAATTCGCTCATCGTCGCCGGAACGCTTCAGGTTCTGGCTGTTACATCAGGCCATGCCGGCGCCAATCTCGACCAGATCAAGCAGGCCGGCACCCTCAAGGTCGGCACCGAAGGCACCTATGCGCCCTTCACCTATCATGATGCTTCCGGCGCGCTGGTCGGCTTCGACGTCGAGATCGCCAAGGCGATCGGCGACAAGCTCGGCGTCAAGGTCGAGTTCCTCGAAGGCAAATGGGACGGGCTGATCGCCGGCCTCGACGCCAACCGCTACGACGCCGTGATCAACGAGGTCGGCATCACCGACGCGCGCAAGGCCAAGTACGATTTCTCCGATCCTTACATCGCCTCCAAGGCCGTGCTGATCGTGCGCGGCGACAACACCGACATCAAGACCTTCGCCGACCTCAAGGGCAAGAAGTCGGCACAGTCGTTGACATCGAATTTCGGCAAGCTCGCCGAGACCAACGGCGCCGAACTTGTCGGCACCGACGGCTTCGACCAGTCGATCCAGCTGCTGCTCACCGGCCGCGCCGACGCCACCATCAATGACAGCCTGTCTTTCCTCGACTTCAAGAAGCACAAGCCGGACGCCAATGTGAAGATCGCCGCGCAGGAAGAGAACGCCGACTATTCCGGCGTCATCGTGCGCAAGGGTGATCCGGAGCTGGTCGCGGCGATCAACAAGGCGCTGGCCGACATCAAGGCCGACGGCACCTACAAGAAGATCGCCGATACCTATTTCGGCCAGGATGTCTCGCAGTAAAGACCATCTCCCGGCGGTTTGCCGGCAATGACAAATAGCGGCGGGCCGTCTTTGACGGCTCGCCGTTATTCGCATGATATGAGAAGCACACAATCGCACTGCCGTCACCGCGGCGGTCTGTGAGGGAGGAGCCGTTCGTGCCGCACTGGCTACACCTGATGCTGGACTCGTTGCCGACACTGCTGTGGGCGGCGTTGATCTTCACCGTACCGCTGACATTGCTATCGTTCGCACTCGGCCTGTTCGTCGGCCTGGTTGTCGCCCTGGTGCGGCTGTTCGGTCCCAAGCCTCTGTTTGCCGTGGTCCGCTTCTATGTCTGGATCTTTCGCGGCACGCCGCTTCTGGTGCAGCTGTTCCTGATCTTTTACGGCCTGCCTTCGGTCGGCATATTGCTGGATGCTTTTCCGGCGGCGCTGATTGGCTTCACCCTCAACATAGGCGCCTACAGTTCGGAAATTATCCGCGCCGTGATCGGCTCGGTGCCGAAGGGCCAGTGGGAGGCGGCCTATTCGATCGGCATGACCTGGAGCCAGGCGATGCGGCGCACCATCCTGCCGCAAGCCGGCCGCGTCGCCGTGCCGCCGCTGTCCAACACCTTCATCTCGCTGGTCAAGGATACGTCGCTCGCCGCCGCCATCACTGTGCCGGAGATGTTCCAGGCGGCGCAGCGCATCGTCGCCACCACCTATGAGCCGCTGATCCTCTATGTCGAGGCGGCGATCCTTTATCTGGCGATGAGCTCGGTGCTTTCGGCCTTGCAGACGCGGCTGGAGGAGCGGCTCAACCGTTATGGCGGCTTCCTGGAGGCGCGCTCATGATCGGCCTCACCGACATCGAAAAGCGCTTCGGCGACAATCTGGTGCTGAAGGGCGTGACGGTCACCATTGCCGAAGGCAACGTCACCGCGCTCGTCGGCCCCTCCGGCGGCGGCAAGAGCACACTGCTGCGCTGCATCAACCTGTTGGAGATCCCGACCTCGGGCATGGTGCGCATCGGCGACGAGACGCTGGAATTCCGTCCCGGCGTCAAGATCCCCAGCCGCGACATCCAGCGCCTGCGGCTGCAGACCGGCATGGTGTTCCAGAATTTCCAGCTGTTCCCGCATCGCACCGCGATCGAGAACGTCATGGAAGGCCTGGTGACGGTGCTGAAATGGCCGACGGCAAAGGCGCGCGAGCGGGCACTGGCGCTGCTCGAGAAGGTCGGCATGGCGCACAAGGCGGACGATTGGCCGGCAACGCTGTCGGGCGGCCAGCAGCAGCGTGTGGCGATCGCCCGCGCCTTGGCGCCGTCGCCGAAAGTGCTGCTTTGCGACGAGCCGACCTCGGCGCTCGATCCGGAACTGGCGCAGGAAGTGGTCGACGTGCTCGGAAAACTCGCCAGCGAAGGCACCACCATGGTGATGGCCACGCACGACCTTCGCCTTGCCTCCAAGATCGCGCAGGAGGTGGTGTTCCTCGATGCTGGCGTCGTCGTCGAGAAGGGGCCGTCCACCGTGGTGTTCAGCAATCCGGAGCGTGAACGGACGAAGCGTTTTATTGCGACGCTGAAGCAGGAGGCGGAGAAGGAAGCCGGCGGCTGAGCCTTCTACCTCCCCCTTGTGGGGAGGTCGGACGGAAGGTCCGGGTGCGGTCTGGGGTCGTCCCCATCCTCGCTGCTTCGCAGCGACCCTGCCTGGGCGAGCCACGGGTCCCGCCCGTCCTTGGAACCCCACAAGGGGGTAAAAACAAAAACCCGGCACAAGGCCGGGTTTTTCATGATTTCGACGGTGAAAGCGATCAGGCAGCTTCTTCCTGCTCGGCTTCCTCATTGTCGGCCTTGGCGCCGCGCTTCGGGCCCTTGTTGAGGTTGACCTCGATCAGGCGCACGGCTTCGGTTTCCGACATGCGGTTGACTGCCGCGATCTCGCGCGCCATGCGGTCGAGTGCCGCCTCATAGAGCTGACGCTCGGAATAGGACTGTTCCGGCTGGTTGTCGGCACGGTAGAGGTCGCGCACGACTTCCGAGATCGAGATCAGGTCGCCCGAATTGATCTTGGCATCATATTCCTGCGCACGGCGCGACCACATGGTGCGCTTGACGCGGGCGCGGCCCTGCACGACCTTCAGCGCGCGCTCGACATAATCCTCTTCCGACAGCTTGCGCATGCCGATGGAGGTCGCCTTGGCGACCGGAACCTTCAGGCGCATCTTGTCCTTCTGGAAGTCGATGACGAACAGTTCCAGCTTGTGGCCCGCAACTTCCTGCTCGTCGATCGAGACGATCTGGCCGACGCCGTGCGCCGGATAGACGATGTACTCGCCGGTCTTGAAACCGTGGCGTGCCGAGGTGGACTTCTTCTGCGGGGTGATCGTTGCCATTACGCCCTGAACTCCTTGTTGTGGCACCGGCGGCCTGCCGGTCCGAACGCATGCGACCGGGGACACCGATCGTTAGCCGCACAACAGATGAACCCATCGGAAAAAGCCGGGACCGGCAAACCGCATACATAGCGACTGCCTGGCCCAGATCGCTCTGGTCCGATTGGGGATTTCACCTTTCAGTGATTTGGGGCGCTTGCGCCATAAATCGACGTTGTGTCACCGGCATGTTTCAACTGGTGTAGCACAAAAAGTCGGAAGAATCAAGGTTTTGCTGCAAACGCGAAGGTCGAGCGCCATCGCCGCCTGTCAAGGCAGTTAATGTATGATGCGTGTTACGCAGCGTTATGACGATCCAATAGGCCGCACTTTTTTGCTTTGCGCATCACCCTTTCCGAAATCGATTCCGATTCCAGCGTCATGTGCTCAGTCGCCTTCGCCGGGCTCGGCGGAGAAATATTTCTCGAACTTGCCGGCCTCGCCGTCGAAGCTCTTGGCATCTGCCGGAGGCTCCTTCTTGGCGGTGATGTTGGGCCATTTCTCGGCGTATTCGGTGTTGACCTGCAGCCATTTGTCGAGGCCCGGCTCGGTGTCGGGCTTGATTGCATCGGCCGGGCATTCCGGTTCGCAGACGCCGCAGTCGATGCACTCGTCGGGATGTATGACAAGCATGTTCTCGCCCTCGTAAAAGCAGTCGACCGGACAGACCTCGATGCAGTCCATGTACTTGCATTTGATGCAGTTGTCGGTCACGACATAGGTCATTGGTCGGCTCCGGGACGTCCCGTTCTTGCTAGAGCGACGTGCGTCCACTTGGACGCATAAAGTACGCTCTGACACTTTGAATCTGCGCATCGTGCCTTCCGAAAAATCGATTTCAGATTTTCGGGCCGATGCGGCGGCTTTTTTGGTGAGGTAACGCCTTTGCCTGCCGCTTGCAAGGGCAGCCATTGCCGGCGGGGCCCGCGTGTCCGGAATGAAATTCCAGACCGCCGGCATGGCGCAGACGGCCAAGGCTTCAGTCTTCGCCGAACAGCCGGTCGGTTTGCCTGCGCTCTTTCTTGGTCGGCCGGCCGCTGCCGGCGTCGCGCAGCGCCGGAATGGCATCGGCAACAGCCTCGCCTTTTGGGGCCGGCGGCGGGGACATGTCCTCGTAGAGCGTGCGCGCTTCCTCGGCCGGACCGCGCCGCACGCCGGTGCCAAGCACCTTCCAAACGAAGATGCGGCGCTCGTGCGTAATGGTCAAAACGTCGCCAGGCTTGACCAGATCGGAGGCCTGCGCTGCTTTGTCGCTGTTGATGCGGACGCGTCCGGCGACAACCAGCTTGGCCGCCAGCGAGCGCGATTTTATCGCGCGCGAAAAGAACAGCCACTTGTCGATGCGCTGACGACCTTCAGCAACCATCGCAGCGAACCTGGGGCTTATTTCTTCAGCTGGTCGCGCAAGGCGGCGAGCTTGGCGAAGGGCGAGTCCGGATCGAAGCGCACCGGCCGTTCTTCGCGTGGCTTGGCCTGGAAGGCCGGCTTGGCGCCTTGCGGTCCGCCTTTGCCTTCCGGCCTGCCGCCCTTCCAGTCAGGCCGGCCCTCGCGCGGACGCTCGCCTTGCGGCTTGCCGTCGCGGCGCTGTTCGCCCTCGGCCTGCGGCTTGGGCTTGAACTTCGAACGGTCGAAGCGTGGCTTGGCGGCACCGTCGCGCTGGTCGCGCCGGCCTTGGTAGGCCGGCCGCTCGCCCGTTGCGGGCTGTCCGCCGGCAGCGTCGGCCGGCGCGTCGGCGCGGGCAGCCTGGCCGTTACGCGGGCGATTGTCCCGGCCTTGCCGATGGCGCGGGCGCTGCTCGAAACGGCCCTGCCGCCACAACAAGATGGGCTTTGGCGCTTCGGCCTCGGGGACAGGCTCAGCGCTTCCACCCTCCCCCTCGTGGGGAGGGTCGGCGCGCAGCGCCGGGGTGGGGGCAGCGCCGGCGTCGGCGGTTGCGCCTGAAGCGTCTTCTGTGTCTGCACCTGCTTCGTCAACGCTGTCACCCCCACCCGCGTCGCTTCGCGCCGCGACCTCCCCCATCGAGGGGGAGGTAAGGGCGTCGGCGTTTTCGGCGACGGTGGCGTCGGCGCTTTCGGGGACGGTGTCGTCAGCTTCTGCAACAGCCGGAGCTTCTTCCGCGATTTCTATGGGAGCTTCGACCTGTTCTTCCGCGACGGGCTCTGCCGTTGCTTCCGCGATGGCTGGAGCTTCGGCGGTGGCTTCAACGGCCGCAGTTGGCTCCGAACCCTCGGGAGGCGCGCCCGGCTGAGCGTCCGCAGCAACAGCCTCCGCTGCGGCTTCGGCGACGGGCTGCTCAGCCGCAGGCTCAGCGGCGGCAACCGCATCCGGCTCCGATCCAACGGCCGGCGCTTCAGCGACAGCTTCTCTTGCAGCGGCTTCCGCCGCCTTGGCCTGTTCGGCTTTTGCAGCCGCGTCCGCAGCCAGTTTTGCCGCAGCCGCTTCCCGCGCGGCATTGTCCTGCGCTTCGAGCCGCGCCTTCACCTCTGCCGGTGGTTTCGGCTCGGCGCGATAGCCGAGGCCCTTCAGAATCTCTTCCATGTCGTCGGCGGTGGCGCCGAGGATCGACATCATCGGCGGCGTCACCATGAAGGACTGGCCGTCATAGGCGCCGTCCGGGCGCTGTCCCAGACCGGGCTTCCAGTTGGTCGCAGGCCGGATCAGGTCGGCCAGCCGTTCCAGAATGTCGATGCGCACGGCGCGGCGGCCGAGATTGCGGTATCCGGCAAGCTTGTAGAAGCTCTTGTCGAAAGCAGGATCGATGACCACCGAGGTGCGGCCGGAAGCCAGGGCGTGCACCACGTCGCCAAAGCCCAGCTTGTCCTTGCCGTCGTTCTTCAGCGCCCACAACAGCGTAATCAGTCCGGCGGGCGCCGGCTTGATCAGCGCCGGCACGAAGACGTGGTAGGCGCCGAAGCGCACACCGAGCCGGCGCAAGGCGGCGCGACCCTCCTGGTCGAGCGACTTCATTTCCTCGGCGATGTCGCGGCGGTTGATGAGGCCGAAATGCTCGACGAGCTGGAAGGCGATGCCACGGCCGATGCCGGCGATCTGCTCGGCATTCTTCAAGTCGACCAGCGGCTTCAGCAGCGACTCGATCTGGAAATTGACGAAACGCTCGGCGCGCGCGGCGACCTTGTCTCGGGCGGGGCCGGTCAACTGCTCGTCGGCCAAAAGCACCAGGCGCGGCTTCAGCGCGTCCTCGCCGGCAACCAGCGTGCCGATCGGCGCGCCGATCCAGCGCAGCGTGCCGTCGGAGCCGAGCGCAAGGTCGCCATTGGCGCAGGCGCCGAAGCGTTCGGCACGCGCCTCGAACTCGGCGGCCAGCGCTTTTTGCGCTGCCGTACGCACGGCCTTGGCGTCTTCGCCGCCGGCGCTCTGGTCGGCGGTGAAGCGGAACCCTTGCAACTCGCCGACATGATGGCCTTCGACAAGGACGGTTCCGGTAGGACTGATTTCGGCTTCAGGCATTGTATTTTCTCTAAGGCGCCGCATGAGGACGGAAGTCCTGCGGTCTACAAACCGTTTCGTCAACCGCTCATGCAGCGCATCCGACAATCTGTCTTCGATTTCGCGCGTCTTTTCCCGCCAGTGTGCCTGATCGGCCAGCCAGCCCGGCCGGTTGGACACGAATGTCCAGGTGCGGATCTGCGCAATGCGGTGCGACAGCGTGTCGATGTCCCCCTCGGTCGTATCGGCGCGGCGCACCTGCTCGGCCATGTAGTTCTCGTCGACATGGCCGTGTTTGGCGAGGTCGGTGTAGATAGAAGCGATCAGGTCGGAGTGCTGGGCCGGCGCGATCTTGCGGTAGTCCGGCAACGCGCAGGCTTCCCACAGCAGCGCGACGCGCTTGGCATTGGTAGCCAGCGCGCGGATGTCCTCGTCGCGGGAGAGATGTTCGAGCGCCTGGGCATCGACCGCCGGCAGCGCCCGCGTCAGGCCTTCGACCGGCGCGTTGGTTTCGATCGAGCGCTTCAGCGCGTCGAGGCTGGCGAAGTCGAAATGCGCGGTGCGCCATTGCAGCACCTTCACCGGATCGAACTCGTGCCCCTCGATGCGCTTGACCAGTTCCTCGTCCAGCGGATCGACCTGGCCGGTGACGCCGAAGGTGCCGTCGCGCAGATGGCGGCCGGCGCGGCCGGCGATCTGGCCGAGCTCGGCCGCCGTGAGATTGCGGTACTGATAGCCGTCGAATTTGCGGTTCTGGGCGAAGGCGACATGATCGAGATCAAGGTTGAGCCCCATGCCGATGGCGTCGGTGGCGACGAGATAGTCGACGTCGCCTGCCTGGAACATTGCCACCTGGGCATTGCGGGTGCGGGGCGACAGCGCGCCGAGCACGACCGCCGCTCCTCCTTGCTGGCGGCGGATCAGCTCAGCGATGGCATAGACCTCGTCGGCGGAGAAAGCGACGATCGCCGTACGCCGCGGCAGGCGGGTCAATTTCTTCGAGCCGGCATAGGCCAGGTGCGACAGGCGAGGGCGCGTCACCACCGAGACGCCTCTCAGCAGCTTTTGCAGGATGCCATGCATGGTGGCCGCGCCGAGCAGCAGCGTTTCCTGGCGGCCGCGCAGGTGCAGGATACGGTCGGTGAAGATGTGGCCGCGCTCGAGGTCGCCGGCGAGTTGCACCTCGTCGATGGCGACGAAGGCAACGTCGGTCTCGCGCGGCATGGCTTCGACGGTGCAGACCGAATATTTCGCGCCGGGCGGCTGGATTTTTTCCTCGCCGGTGATGAGCGCCACCTTGTGGGCGCCGACCTTTTCGCAGACGCGGGCATAGACCTCGCGCGCCAGAAGGCGGAGCGGCAGCCCGATAATGCCGCTCTCATGCGCCACCATGCGCTCGATGGCGAGATGGGTCTTGCCGGTGTTGGTCGGACCCAGCACGGCAGTCACGTCGCGGCCCGACAGGATCAGCGGCTCGGTGTGTTTCGGCTGGATGTTCATCGGCCTGGAGATGAGGCTTTCTGCATCGTGTTGTCGGGAGCGCGCCTCGCGTGGCGCGTATGACAGGCGACACATAGGGATTTCAGGCGCGAAGCGAAAGCGGAATGTTCCGGCCGGCAGTCCCACGGTCCGTCGTTGAGGTCTCAATTAACAGTTGGAACGAGTCTGGAACGAATCGGAGACGAATCAGTGACTCCGGCAGATTCAGCTTTTGTTCACGGCTACATGTGGATTTTGCGAGCCTGAGTCTCACCATATGCTGAATCGCGGAAACTGGCCCGATTCCTGCAAGGCGACCATTGGCGTTAACCTTTGCCGCCGGGCATCGTCGTGATCCGATACGCCTCGGCCAACATTATGAAATTGCTGAATTTTCTTAATCGGCCTTAACCATTTTCCGGTGGTATTCGGCCTTGGTCGTTAACGTTCCGCTCAAAGCCGGAACGAATGGGTGACGAATCAGCGATGGCGGGATTTTCCTGGTTTGTTCACCCCAACATCTTGTGTTATCCACAGCTTGTCCACCGAGAATTCACAGCTTGCGAACCGGGTTTTGCACAGGGCGCCTAAAAATCGTTAATCTTTGCGTGCCGGAACGGGTCAATGTCTCGCGCGCAGCCCGGGGAACATCGCCGGCCGGCGATGAAAAACGGGCCTTAAGGCGGCCCGTCCTACCGGGCGAAATTGCTGTCGTTCAGACGAAGTACTGGCCGCCATTGGCGGTGATGGTCGAGCCGGTGATGAAACCGGCGTCCTCAGAGGCGAGGAAGACGACGCAACGCGCGATCTCTTCCGGTTCGCCGAGGCGGCCGACCGGGATCTGCGGAATGATGCGTTCATTCAGCACCTTCTCGTCGATCGCCTTGACCATCTCGGTGGCGATGTAGCCGGGGCAGATGACATTGACTGTGATGCCCGCGCGCGCGCCCTCCTGCGCCAGCGCCTTCGAGAAGCCGATGTCGCCGGCCTTTGCGGCGGAATAGTTGACCTGGCCGGCCTGGCCTTTCTGGCCGTTGATGGAGGAGATGGTGATGACGCGGCCGAATTTGCGGTCGCGCATGCCGCCCCACAGCGGATGCGTCATGTTGAAGACCCCAGACAGATTGGTGTCGATGACTTCCTTCCACTGCTCGCGCGTCAGCTTGTGGAACATGGCGTCGCGGGTAATGCCGGCATTGTTGACCAGCACCGAGACCGGGCCGAGATCGGCCTCGACCTGTTTGATTCCGGCGGCACAGGCGTCGTAGTCGGCGACCGACCATTTGTAGGCCTTGATGCCGGTTTGTGCGCTGAACTTCCCCGCTGCCTCGTCATTGCCGGCATAGTTGGCGGCAACGGTGTAACCGGCATTCTTCAGGCCGATCGATATGGCGGCGCCGATGCCGCGCGATCCACCGGTGACGAGCGCTACTTTGGTCATTGAAAGTTCTTCCTCCCTTTGGTCGGAAGAAGGGAATAGGGAGTAGGGAATAGCGAGTAGGGATCGATATCCCGCCGCGCTGCTCCTTCTTCCCTATTCACTACTCCCTATTCACTACTCACTTCTTGTTCACAGCGCTTCCACGCACAGAGCGACGCCCATGCCGCCGCCGATGCACAGCGTGGCAAGGCCCTTCTTGGCGCGGCGGCGGCGCATCTCGAAAACCAGCGTGTTGAAGACGCGGGCGCCCGACGCGCCGATCGGATGGCCGATGGCGATGGCGCCGCCATTGACGTTGACGATCGACGTATCCCAGCCCATGCCCTTGTTGACGGCGCAGGCCTGCGCAGCGAAGGCTTCATTGGCCTCGACAAGGTCGAGGTCCTTGACCGACCAGCCGGCCTTCTCGAGCGCCCGCTTCGAGGCGGGAATAGGTCCGGTGCCCATGATCGCCGGATCGACGCCGGCCGTCGCCCATGAGGCGATGCGCACCAGCGGGGTGATGCCGCGCCTTGTGGCTTCAGCCTCGCTCATCAGCAGCGCGCCGGCGGCGCCGTCATTGATGCCCGACGCGTTGGCGGCGGTCACGGTGCCGTCCTTGTCGAAAGCCGGCTTCAGCTTGGACATGGCGTCGATGGTGGCGCCGTGGCGGATGTACTCGTCCTGGTCGACGACAGTGTCGCCCTTCCTGCCCTTGATCGTGAAGGCGACGATCTCGTCCTTGAACTTGCCGGCCTTCTGCGCGGCCTCGGCCTTGTTTTGCGAGGCCAGCGCAAACTGGTCCTGGTCGTCGCGGGTGATCTGGAACTGGCGGGCGACGTTCTCGGCGGTGTTGCCCATGTGGTAGCCGTTGAAGGCGTCCCACAACCCGTCCTTGATCATGGTGTCGATCATCTTGTAGTCGCCCATCTTGACGCCGGCGCGCAGGTGCTCGGCGTGCGGCGACAGCGACATCGATTCCTGGCCGCCGGCGATGATCACAGTGGCGTCGCCGGCGGCGATCTGCTGCATGCCGAGCGCGATGGCGCGCAGGCCAGAGCCGCAAACCTGGTTGAGCCCCCAGGCGGTGGTCTCCTGGGGCAGGCCGGCATTGATCGACGCCTGGCGGGCGGGGTTCTGGCCCTGCGCGGCGGTCAGCACCTGGCCGAGAATGACCTCGTCGACTTCACCCGGCTCGACGCCGGCGCGCGCCAAAAGCTCCCTGATGACGACGGCGCCAAGTTCATGCGCCGGGGTGGCGGCGAAGGCGCCGTTGAAAGAGCCGACAGCCGTGCGTGCGGCGCTGGCAACGACGATTGAATTGGAAGCGGACATTTTTCTCTCCAGACTTCGAGGTGTCGTGTTCTTGGGGGCTTGTTGGGACTTTTCTTGCCCGTTCCACACCCCAAGTCAAACCGGAAATGGGCATGCCGGCCAAGCGCCGCAAGCAGGGCGTGAGCGGCCGGCGGGATCGCCCAACCTTTGCTGCGCAGCATAATTGGCCGGCCATGCAGCAATAAATGATGCCGCACTGCACAAAGCGCTTGGAATTATAGAGCTTTTGCGCATATCCTTAAAAATGGCGCAATCGTTACCGGCGGCTTACTCAGGCGCGCCGGTGTCCCGGGAGGATGCTGATGGCCGCGAAAGACGACCCTATCATTATCAAGAAATATGCCAATCGCCGGCTCTACAACACCGGCACCAGCACCTATGTGACGCTCGAGGATCTGGCCGAGATGGTCAAGAAGGGCGAGGAGTTCACCGTCCAGGACGCCAAGACCGGTGACGACATTACCCATCCGGTGCTGACGCAGATCATCTTCGAACTGGAGAACAAGGATGGGCAGAACATGCTGCCGATCCCGTTCCTGCGCCAGCTGATCGCTTTCTATGGCGACCAGATGCAGCAGATCGTGCCGAGCTTCCTCGAACAGTCGATGATGGCCTTCTCCAAGGAACAGGAGCGGTTCCGCGAGCAGATGAAGGGCGCGATCGGCAAGTCGCCGCTGGATGTGATGAAGATCGCCACTCCGATCAAGGCGCTGGAAGAGCAGACACGCCGCAACATGGAAATGTTCCAGAACGCGATGCGCCTGTTCACGCCGTTCCCGACCGCCGCCACAAATGCTGCGGCCGCGGCTGCACCCGAGCCGGCCCGCAAGGACGTCCCGGAAAAGAGCGGCGACGACCTTCAGGAACTGAAGCAACAGATCGCCGCCATGCAGCGCAAGCTCGACACCATGTCGTAAGCGACCGCCGCATGGTCGACCGCCCTCAGTTGGTTGAGGCGGCCGTCACGGGTCGATTTTCAGCTGCCACGGTTCCCAGATATCGTCGGGCTGGCCGTCGAGCGAGCGGTAGAAGGCTTTGGCCGGCGAGTTGGATTTCAGCACCGTCCATTTGATGGCGGAGGCACCAATGCTCAAAGCGTGTTGGCGAAGCTGTTCAACAAGCGCATGGCCGACCCCCATGCCGCGCGTCGCTTCAGTGACGTAGAGTTCCTTCAGCCAGACAACCGGCTTCAGGTCGTAGGTCCAGGGGATGAGGTAGTGGACGGCGATGCCGACGATCACGCCCTCTCGCTCCGCCACCAACACGCCGAACCGGGGCGATGGCCCCAGCCCGTGCTCGATGAGGTTCGCTTCGGTGACGCGAAGCTTGTCGTCATAACCCTCGAAGACGGCTAGCGCCCGTATGAGGGCGAGCACCGCACCGACATCCTGGCGCACGAATGGACGAATTCTAACCATCGCCTTCTGCATGCTTGCCCAGTCTTCAAGGCCGACCATATCGCGTGGCCTCACGCGTGCAAGACACCGGGCTCCTTGCCTGAAGCGAAAGGAAGGTCCTCGTCCTGCCAACCGGTTATGCCGCCGATCATGATCTTCACGGGACGACCGAGGCTGGCCAGCTTGAAGGCCGCCTGATCCGCGCCATTGCAATGCGGTCCCGCGCAATAGACGACGAACAGCGTCCTTTCGGGCCATTGCACCATCCGCCCGGCCGATATTTCGCGGTGGGGCAGATGCAGCGCGCCCGGCACATGGCGGCGTCCATAGGCTTCCGGCGAACCGACCACATGCAGGAGAACAAAGTCCGGCTCTCCGGCACGCAGTGCGGCGGCGACGTCGGAACAGTCGGTCTCGACGGAAAGCCGGAGCAGAAAATGGTCGCGGGCGATATCCGGCGATGCCGCCGGAATGTCTGTCACGTGGCTCATCCTCGTATCTCCATTGCTGATGCGACGGAGAGATAAGACAGGAAGCAGGGCGATTGCAGCTGGCAGCTTTGCCATATATCGTCAAGATCATGCCATCCTCTGCGAATCCGCGCCCTGCCAACCCTCTTGTCGTTGCCGTTGCCTATGACGGGCTGTGCACGTTCGAGTTTGGCGTGGCGGTTGAGATCTTCGCCTTGCCCCGGCCGGAAATGGGTGAGGATTGGTACCGTTTTGCAGTTGCCGGTATTGATACCGGTGAAATGCGCGCGCTGGGCGGCGTGCGTATTGTTGCCGACGGCGGGATCGATCTGATCGGCCAGGCCGGCACGGTGATCGTACCGGGATGGCGCGGAACGGAGGCTCCGGTGCCGCCGGCGCTGATCGAGGCGCTTCGAAAGGCACACGAGCGCGGCGCTCGCATTCTTTCGATCTGTTCGGGCGTGTTCGTGCTTGCCGCCGCCGGCCTGCTTGCGGGCAAAAGAGCGACCACGCATTGGCGCTACAGCGAGAAGCTGACGGAGATGTACCCCGACATCACCGTGATTCCGGACGTTTTGTACATCGATGAGGGCAATGTGCTGACATCGGCAGGCAGTGCCGCGGGCATCGACCTCTGCCTGCATCTGGTTCGGCGCGACTTCGGCACCAAGGCTGCAAACATGGTGGCGCGCCGTCTGGTCGTGCCGCCGCATCGCGACGGCGGCCAGGCGCAGTATGTCGAGAGTTCCGTTCCCGAGCCACATGAGCGCAGCCGGCTTGGACCGTTGATCGACAGGATGCGCGCCGATATTGCCGCCGACTATCCCGTCGCCATCTTGGCCGAGCTTGCCGGTATGAGCGAGCGGACGTTCCTGCGCCGGTTCGCGGCCGCAACCGGCGTCACGCCGGCGCGCTGGCTGCTGTCGGAACGGCTTTCGCGGGCGCGCACGCTGCTGGAAGACACCGCCATGCCGATCGAACGGATTGCCGAGACTGCCGGCTTTGGCGCGGCAGGCACGCTGCGGCATCATTTTCGTCAGCAGTTCGCCACGACGCCCGTCGCGTACCGTGCGCGGTTCGGGAACACGGCCAGGTCGGCTTAAGTCACGCGTCCCTCATAGCGGCCACGCGGCCTGATGATGCTGCCGCTAATGATCTGTTCGACCATATGCGCGGCCCAGCCGACACTGCGTCCGAGCGCAAACAGCTGGAACGGTGCATCGCGCGGCAAGCCAAGGCCGCGCGTTAGTGCGGCCAGGGCGAAGTCGATGTTGGGCTGGGCACCGACCGCCGCCATGGCGGCTTTTTGCAGCTGTTGCAGCGTCTCGTCGACAGGGATGACTTCCAGAAGTGCGGTGGCACGGGGATCGCCGTCGGGATAGAGCGGATGGCCGAACGCCGGCAAGGGCCGATCATGGCCGAGCCAGCGCCGGATCGCCGCATCCGCGCCGTGGGCTGCTGCATCTTCAGCCAGTTGCATCACCGCTTCGCCGGCGCCACCGTGGCGCGGGCCGGACAGCGTTGCCAGGCCGGCCAGCAGGCATGCGGCAGGCGAGGCGCCTGTGGACGCTGCGACGCGGGCGGCGAAGGTCGATGCGTTGAGTTCATGATCGGCGAGCAGGACGAGGGCGCAGCGGATCGCTTCCGCGCCGGCATCATCCACCGACCAGCCCTGCGCCAGGCGCTTATGGACGGGCGCTGTGCCGGCTTCAGCGCCCAGCGACTGCGCCAGCGCTCCGACTGTGCGCGCGGCCTCGGTGCACAGCGAGGCGGCGCTGCGTCCTAGCGAAGGCCGCCCGTGGCCTGCAAGCATGGCAAGCTGCGCAAAGGCCGAGGCGCGGCCGACTGGATGAGGCGCTTCAGGTGACGGAGCTTTGAACGTCACCGGTTCGGCCGAGGCCCACAGCAGAGCGGCGGTTTCCTCCAGCGTCGCCGATTTGGAGAGCGCAACGGCGTCTTGCCCTCGGTAGATGAGGCTCCCGTGCAGAACGGTCGAAATTGCTGTTGCAATCGAGGGTTCGCCCCAGGCGATCGCACTCTCGGCGATGGCCGAGGGACTGCGGCCGCGCGCCCGGCGGGTCGCCAGTGCGGCGATGTCGTCGGCGCGGTACTGGCTGCGGCGCGGGTCGCTCTCATCCGGCCGCATGCCGATGCGGCCGCGGCTGACATAGGCGTAAAGCGTCTGCGGCCGGACCTTGAGCCTTTCCAGCGCCTCTTCCCGCGACAGCCATTCGGACATTTTTAGCTCACATATTGATTATATTGATCAAGATTGATCGAGGCGCAGCCTAACCCTTATCTCCCATGCAGAAAAGCTGCAAGGAGATGAGATATGGCGAACGGGCTCGATGATGTGGTGGCGGCGGAGACCGTGCTCTCCGATGTCGATGGCCTTGGCGGCCGCCTGACGATCCGCGGTCATTCGCTGCCGGAATTGGCGGGACGCTGGCGCTATGCGCAAGTCGTTCGCCTGTTGCTCGACGGCTTCTTCGACGGCCTTCCCGGCGATGCCGAACTGGCAGCGAGGCTGGGCAAGGCTCGCGTCGCGGTGTTCGAGCGGCTTGCGCCCTCGCTGCCGCTGCTCGCACCGCTTGAGATCTATGGCGCCATGCGCGCCGGCATGGCGCTGCTGCCGGATGGCGAGACGCTGACGGACGCCTTGCGGCTGATCGCGGCGCCCGCCGTGCTGACGCCGGCTCTGCTGCGGCTGGCGCGTGGCGAGCAGCCGATCGCACCTGACGCGAAGGCCGATCATGCCGCCGACATGCTGAGGATGCTCGAGGGATCCGTCCCGTCGCCGGCGCTGGCAAGGGCACTCGACACCTATCTGGTCACCGTCTGCGATCACGGCCTCAACGCCTCGACCTTTGCCACCCGCGTCGTCGCATCGACGCTGGCAGGGCTGACATCGTCGGTGCTGGCCGGGCTCGGCGCGCTCAAGGGGCCGCTGCACGGCGGCGCGCCCGGCCCGGTGATCGAGATGCTCGATGCAATCCAGGCGCATGGCGACGCGGCCGGTTGGCTGCGCGAGAAGGTCGCGCATGGCGAGCGCATCATGGGTTTCGGCCATCGTATCTACCGCGTGCGCGATCCGCGCGCCGATGTACTGAAAGCCGTCGTGCGGCAGCTCGGCAGCGAGGGCAAAGCCGGCCGCCGCCTGGCCTTCGCCGAACAGGTCGAGCACACGGCGCTCGAAGTGCTGCGGATCGCCAAGCCGCAGCGCTCGTTGCAGACCAATGTCGAGTTCTACACAGCGCTTGTGCTTGAGGCGGCGGGCTTTCCGCCACAGGCGTTCAGCAATGTCTTTGCTGCCGGACGTGTCGCCGGCTGGATCGCGCATGCGCGCGAACAGCAGACGACAGGGCGGCTGATCCGTCCACAGTCGCGCTATGTCGGGCCGGTGCCGAAGCTTGTCGCTTGAGTTTTTTGCGAAGATGACCCCACCCTAGCTTGCCGAGGCGAGCCACGGGTCTCGCCCGTCCTTCGGACCCCCACAAGGGGGAGGGAAGCTGCCGCGCGCCGCCGAAACGTCGGTGGTTTGCTGAGATCAGCGTCTACCAAGTCTCCCTCCCCCTTGTGGGGAGGGATCAAGGGTGGGGGTATTCGTAGGGCGAAGACCTGGGCGTGGAGGACCATTCCCCATGACCAAAATTTCATGTGATCACGCGACCGTGTTCGTGTTCTTGCCTTGGTCATCCCTTATATGCTGCACTGCAATATAAGTCCGCTGCCGTCGAACCCGCCGATTTCCGGGCGGAATGAGTCAGCAGCGACCAAACCGAACAGGAACGCCATGACCAAAAACGGCAAGGCGGAGGAAACGAAGAAGATCAACATCGCGCTGCAGGGCGGCGGCTCGCACGGGGCTTTCTCCTGGGGTGTACTCGACCGGCTGCTGGAGGATGGCAGGCTCGACATTTCAGCCGTGTCCGGCACCAGCGCCGGCGCGATGAATGCGGTGGCGCTGGCCGATGGTTTTGTGCGCGGCGGCGTCGAGGGTGCACGGCAAAAGCTCGACGACTTCTGGCGCGCGGTGGCGGCCAAGGGCCGCTTCAGCCCGGTGCAGCGCATGCCGTGGGACGTCGCCTGGGGCAACTGGTCGATCGAGAACACGCCCGGCTATTTCTTCTTCGACACCATGTCGCGGGTGTTTTCGCCCTATGTCGCCAATCCGCTGGGCTTGAACCCGCTGCGCGACGTGGTCGAGCAGGAGATCGATTTCAAAAATGTTCACGCCTGCAAGTCGATGGAGCTGTTCATTTCGGCGACCAATGTCGAGACCGGCCAGCTGCGCGTCTTTTCCGATGGCGAGATCGACCTCGACACGGTGATGGCCTCGGCCTGCCTGCCGCAATTGTTCCGCGCCGTCGAAATCAAGGGCGTGCCCTATTGGGATGGCGGCTATGGCGGCAATCCGGCGCTGTTTCCGTTCTTCAAGACGGCGGCGACGGAGGATGTGCTTTTGGTGCAGATCAATCCGGTGGTGCGCGAGGGCACGCCGAAAAGCGCCAACGAGATCCAGAACCGCATCGACGAGATCACCTTCAATGCCGGGCTGCTGAACGAATTCCGCTCGATCGCCTTCGTCAAGGAGCTGATCGCCGCCGGCCGGCTGCCGCCTGGCGAATACCGCGACATCCGCATGCACCGCATCGATGCCGACGAGGCGTTCAAGGATCTGTCGGCGTCGTCCAAGGTCAATGCGGAATGGGCCTTCCTGAGCTATCTCAGAGACCTTGGCCGTATAGCGGCCAGCGACTGGCTGGAGGAGAATTACGACGCCGTCGGCAAGCGGCCGACGCTCGATCTTTCCGGCGAACTCGATGACGGCTTCAAACCGGTGCGCGGGCCGGCACCGGGACGGCGGGTGAAGGAATTCCTCGCCGCCCGCAAGAAGCCGGAGGCGGAACGCCGGCGGGCCTGAGTCCGCCCGGATCGATCAAGACGATCAGCGAAGTGTTCGGCAAATCGGAGTAGCGCCGACGACTTTCCGTCCCGGAACAACCGTTGCGTGTGACGGTATACAAAATCATACTGACGCCTGCTGCCATTCACTGAGTGGCTACGCAGGTCGCGCCCACATTTGAGCGTCAAAAACTAGTGCGGGCACAGGGGGGTATCAGTGCTCAAAACGCCTTGAAAACAAAGCGCCTCCAACATCCGTATGGTTCCGAGACTGTCGTTCCGCCGCCTGACGGGGCGCCGATAAAACCGTTTTCGTTGGCCACACTACATCGCCTGGCACAATGTTCCTGCAACTTTTCGACTGTATTGCGATGCAACTTTGATGTAGAAGCGCGGCTTCGCCGTTCACGGCAAATTGAACACGGCCTGGCGCGCACCCATATCGGCGACGCGCCCGAGTTGGAAGACACGGTAGCTGTTAGACGACGGACACCCTGTTGGATAACGACTTGGCCGAACCCCGCAGTGGAAAAAAATGATGCCGAAGATCAGGTTTCACAAGCTTGCCGCTATTGTCGTGCTCATCGGCTTCGCCGCCTGGATGGGAACAGGCGCGTTCTCGTCCGTCGGCAGCGCCGCTGTCGAAGGTGCTGGCAAGGCAGGCGATCAGGCCAAGCCGGGCGATCAGGCCAAGGCACCGGATGCAACCAAGACCGCCGAGGCCGAACCGAAGGCGCCGCTGCGCACCGTCGCGGTGGTGACGCCGCCGCGCAAGACCTATGCCCGCGCCATCCGCATTTCCGGGCTGACCGAGGCCGACAAGCGCGCCGTGCTGGCGACGCGCGTCGCCGGCGTCATCGAAAAGCTGCCGGTCAAGCAGGGCGATCACGTCAAGACCGGCGACCTGGTGCTGATGCTGGCGGCCGAAGAAAAGATCTCGATGGTCGACAGTGCCAGGCAGCTCGTCGCGCAGCGCCAGGCTGAACTCGACGCATCGCTGCGGCTCATGAAGACCGGCAATCTGCCCAAGCTGCAGCTCGACACGGCGCGTTCGAATCTGACCGCTGCGCAGTCGCAGCTGGAAACGGCGCAGGCCGAACTCGAGCGCAATCTGGTCAAGGCGCCCTTCGACGGCGTCATCGACCGGGTGCCGGTGGAGCTCGGCAGTTCCATCATGCAGGGCGGCGAGGTGGCAACCATCCTCAAGCTCGATCCGGTGATTGCGCGCGGCGAAGTCAGCGAACGCGACCTCGGCTATCTCAAGCTCGGCGACAAGGCTGCTGTGCGGCTGGTCAGCGGCCAGACCGTCGAAGGCACCGTGCGCTACATCAGCCGCGACGCCTCGTCGGCCACCCGAACCTTCCGCGTCGAGATCGCCGTCCCCAATGCCGACGGCTCGGTGCCGGCCGGCATGACGGCAGAGATTGCGCTCAGCGCGCAGCCGACCGACGCCGTCATGTTGCCGCGCTCCGTGGTGACGCTGGGCGACAAGGGCGATCTTGGCATCCGTGCCGTCGACAAGGACAACAAGGTGGTGTTCTTCCCGATCGACCTCGTTGACGACTCGCCGAAGGGCCTGGTGCTTGGCGGCATTCCAGCCGATGCCCGCGTCATCGTCGCCGGCCAGGAACTCGTCAAGGAAGGCGACGTAGTCAAGCCGGTCGAGGCCGACCAGGCGACCATCCAGAAGCTGTTGGGCGAAGCGACAACGCAGTAGCGCCGGAACGGCCCCGGCCGGGGACAGCCGGGGCGGGGACAACCGGCCGCAATGCGGCTCCTGAAATCTTGAGAACAGGCCATGGATATCGTCAAACTCGCGATCAACAATGCCCGGCTGACCATTGCGGTGCTGGTGTTCCTGCTGCTGGCGGGCTGGGTCGCCTATCAGTCGACGCCGAAGGAAGCGGAACCCGACGTTCCTACCCCTTATGTTTATATAAATGTTGCCTATCAAGGCATCGCGCCCGAAGACGCTGAAAGACTTCTGCTTAGGCCTCTGGAGGCAAAGCTTAAGAGTCTCAAGGGGTTAAAGGAGATGAAATCATCCGCCTATCAGGGCGGTGCCTTTGTCTTCCTTGAGTTTCTGCCGTCTATAAAAGTCGACACCGCGGTGACTGATACACGCTCGAAGGTTCAGGACGCGAAGGCTGACCTTCCCCAAGCGGCAGAAGAACCGGTTGTTACCGAGGTCAACATTTCCGAGTTTCCCGTCCTGGTCGTCACGCTGTCCGGCGATGTGCCCGAGCGTGTGCTTACGGCGGCGGCGCGCGAACTGCGCGACCGCATCGAGGAAGTCCCGGGCGTTCTTGAGGGCACCATACAAGGCGCGCGCGACGATCTCGTCGAGGTCGTCATCGACCCGATGAAGCTGTCCTCCTACGGCCTGCAGCTCGACCAGTTGATCGGCGCGGTCGGCGCTTCCAACAGCCTGGTCGCCGCCGGCAATATCGAGGGTTCGGAAGGCAAATACGCGGTCAAGGTGCCGTCGCTGATCGAGACACCCGAGGATGTCGCGTCCTTGCCGGTGGTCGCCGGCCCCAATGCCGTCGTGCAGGCGAAGGACATCGCCACGGTGCGTTCGACCTTCGCCGACGCCGAGACCATCACTCGCCTCAACGGCAAGCCGGCCATCGCCATCGAAGTCAAGAAGCGCATCGGCGCCAACCTGATCGACACGCTGGCCAAGGTGCGGGAAGTGTCCGACGCCTACGTCAAGACGATGCCGGAAGGCATGAACATCACCTACACGCAGGACAAGTCTGTCTTCGTCAACCAGCTGCTGGGCGACCTGCAGAACCACGTGATGATCGCCGTCATCCTGGTGTTCATCGTCATCCTCTATGCGCTGTCGGGCCGCGCCTCGCTGCTGATCGGGCTTGCCATTCCGTCATCCTTCCTGATCGGCATCCTGCTGCTTGCGATGATGGGCTACACGATCAACATGATCGTGCTGTTCAGCCTTATCCTGGCGGTCGGCATGCTGGTCGACGACGCCATCATCGTCACCGAATTTGCCGAACGGCGCATGGGCGAAGGCATGCCGAAGGCGGAAGCCTTCACGCTGGCCGCCAAGCGCATGGCCGGTCCGGTCATCGCCGCGACCATGACCCGCATCGCGGCGTTTTCGCCGCTGCTGTTCTGGCCCGGCATCATCGGCGACTTCATGAAATACATGCCGATCACGCTGATCGTCACGCTGTCGGCCTCGATGCTTTATGCGCTGGTGTTCGCGCCGACGCTGGGCGCGCTTTTCGCCAAGGCGCCGGAGCATCACGAGGAACACAATCGCGACGGCTGGTACATGGCGCTGGTCAAGCAGGCGGTGCGCTTCCCCATCACCGTGCTGGTGCTCACCGCCGTCTTGCTGACCGGTGTCGGCTTCGCCTATTCGAAATATGGCGCCGGCGTCGAGTTCTTCCCCAGCGTCGAGCCCGATTACGGCCTGCTCTATGTGCATGCCCGCGGCAATCTCTCGCTGGCCGAAATGGATACGGCAACCAGGATCGCCGAAAACCGGCTGCTCGGCTGGCCCGGCGTGAAATCGGTTTACACCCGCGTCGGCAAGACGCAGGGCGGCGGCCAGGATGTGCCGGAGGACGTCGTCGGCGTCATCCAGTATGAGTTCATCGACTGGCGCGAGCGCAAATCGGCCAACCACATCCTGGACGAGCTGCGCACCGTCATGGCCGGCATTCCCGGCGTCGATGTCGAGGTGCGCGTGCCGGAGGCCGGTCCTCCGACGGGCAAGGCGGTCCAGCTCCGGCTTTCGGCCATCGATCCCAAAGGGCTCGACGACCAGGCCCGCGCGGTTGCGGCGGTCATTGCCAAGGTGCCCGACGTCATCGACGTGTCCGACGGCCTGCCGCCGCCCGGCGTCGACTGGGCGCTCGAGGTCGACCGCGCCAAGGCGGCGCAGTACGGCATCAGCCCGACCGCCGTCGGCACCGTGGTGCAATTGGTGACCAATGGCCTGAAGCTGTCCGAGTACCGGCCCGCCGGCGCCGACGATGCCGTCGATATCCGCCTGCGCCTGCCCGAAGACCGGCGCACGCTGTCGACGCTCGACGAGCTCCGGGTGCAGACCGCGCAAGGCTCGGTGCCGATCTCCAACTTCGTCGTGCGCAAGCCGGAGCCGACGGTCGGCATCCTCAACCGCATCGACGGCGCCCGCACCGTGGTCGTCCAGGCCAACGTCGCCGCCGGTAACCAGGTTGCGGCGGTGCAGGCGGAGGTGACCAAGGCGGTAACCGACATGAAGCTCGACAACGGCATACGCTGGAAGCTCGCCGGCTCCAACGAGGACAGCGCCGAAGCCAGCGCCTTCCTCGGCAAGGCCTTCGGCGCGGCGATCTTCCTGATCTTCCTGGTGCTGCTGATGCAGTTCAACAAGTTCACCAGCGTGCTTCTGGTGCTGTCCTGCGTGGTCATGGCGACGATCGGCGTGTTCCTGGGGCTGCTGCTGACCGGCGAAGCCTTCGGCATCGTCATGTCGGGCATCGGCGTCATCGCGCTGGCCGGCGTGGTGGTGAACAACAACATCGTGCTCATCGACACCTATGACCGGCTGCGCGAAGAGGGCTGGGACAAGATGGAGGCGGTGCTGCAGACCTGCCGCGAACGTGCCCGCCCGGTCGTGCTGACGGCGGTCTCGGCCATCCTCGGCGTGCTGCCGATCGCCTTTGGCCTCGGCCTTGAAATCTTCCATCACGAGACGACGATCAACGCGCCGTCGACGCAATGGTGGATTTCGCTGTCCTCGGCCATCGTCTTCGGCCTGTCGTTCGCCACGCTGCTGACGCTGGTGGTGACGCCGTCGATGCTGATGATCTTCACGCGCAGCAAGAACAGCCGCTTCTATGCCTTCTTCCGCCGGCTGTTCGGCCGCGACAAGAAGCCCGATGCGCCCGTGGGGCCGAGACCGGGTCCACTCGACGAACCGGCAATCGCCTTCCCGAAAGCCGCGGAATAGGCCAGCTTTCCTCAGTCAGACAAAAGGCCGTCCGGAACAACCGGGCGGCCTTTTGCATTGTCCCCTCATATCCGACCAGCAAGGCGAGGGACTCTTAATGACCGTCAGCACCATCCTCATCATTGTCTTGATCCTGATCCTGATCGGCGCCGTACCGGCGTGGCCGCATTCGCGCTCCTGGGGTTATGGGCCGTCGGGGATCGCCGGCGCTGTGCTGGTGGTGCTGCTGATCCTGGTGCTTATGGGCAGGGTTTGATCGGAGCCTGAGATATCGGAGATTAGCGTTTCCTCGCCCCACGAAGTGCAGGCAATAGGCATACGGCGGTGCCAGCCCCCACTCCGGCCGCTGCGCGGCCACCTCTCCCACATGTCCATGGGGGAGAGGAAATGCCAAGCTTTTCAAGGCAGCGATCTTGGCGATTAGCATTTCCTCTCCCCCACGAATGTGGGGGTAGAGGTGGCTGGGCGAAGCCGAGACGGAGTGGGGGAGCTCCATATGCGATTGGCCCGAAATCGAGATGACGAGCACACGCTGTGCCCCCCTTGGCCACCCCGCCCGCTTGCGTATACGCTGCCCGCACCACAATCACCGAGGGAGCCATCAAGGTGAACACCGCCAGCCCGCCCAGGCCGCTCGCCGAGATCGCCAGCTATCACGCCCACATCTACTATGACGGGCAAGCCGAACGGCAGCAGGCCGAATGGCTGCGCCTGCGCATCGGCGAACGCTTCCGCGTGCGCCTGGGCAACTGGCGCGACGAGCCGGTCGGCCCGCACGAACAGGCCATGTACCAGGTCTCCTTCGCCACCGAGATCTTCGCCACGCTGGTCCCCTGGCTGATGCTTAACCATGGCGGCCTGAGCATCCTCATCCACCCCAACACCACCAACCCCAAGCGCGACCATCTGGTCGATCCGATCTGGATCGGGCGGCCGCTGGGGGTTCATGGCGAGGTGCTGGGTGAAGAGGATGAAGCGGAAGAGGCGCTGGAGGTGAACACGGAGCCGACGCTGGGGGCTTAGGGAGGCGTTCTGCAAAATAGAGACTTGGCCTTGGAGACGCGTTCGCCAGTAGCCTGGCTCAGGCATGCATGACAGGCCGCTTTGCGCCTCAAGCCGTATCCTATGCCTTCATCATTGCTTCGTCGAAGGTGCCGAACCAGCGCGGGGCCGTTGGAGCGATGGACCGTCGATGGATGGCAAGGGAGAGTTCTCCTTGGTCGCCGGTACGCCGAGGCGGGGTCGCCGAATAGGCAAAGATTGCAATAGAGGAGGCAGCCGGCACTCGTTCCCGCAGGGTCGGGCGCACCCGTTCGGACGGAGCAACTGGCGCTCCGCACGAGGGACAGGGCAACTCACTGGTGACTGGGTGCGTGCCTGACGAACCTCTTCGTTTCGGCTGAGATAAATGCTCTCACTTACGGAACATCGCAGGTTCGTCGAAGTTGGAAAGCTACGGAGGACGTGCACATGAACAGTGTAATCTATCTTATCGGCCTTATCGTCGTCGTGCTCGCGGTCCTCTCCTTCCTCGGTTTTCACTAGGTGGCCTCATGCAGCATGAGAAGGATCAGGGCGGACAGCCCACCGATTTCGACAAGGCGAAAAGCGACGTCTCCGAAAGACTTCGCCAGGAAAATGAGCGTGCCAGCGAGTTGCTTCACGACGCGCGGGACGAGGTGACCCGTAAGGCTGGCGACTATGCATCTGAAGCCACGCAGGTCATCTCCGACAAGGCGGAGGAGGCGCAGCGCGACATCGGATCGAGCTTGGCGGCGTTGGGTGGTGCACTGCGAGCGGCCAGCGATCACCTTGCCAGCAACGATGAAAGGAACGCATCGAAGTTCGCTTTGGATGCTGCCAGTGGCCTTGAGCGGCTTTCATCGTCCTTGAAACAGAAGCCCTTTAGCCAAGTCCTTGATGACGTGCAGTCCTTCGGCCGGCAAAATCCCGGTGTCCTGCTTGCGGGATCGGTGTTGGCCGGATTGGCTCTCGGGCGGTTCATCAAGGCTTCTCCGCCGGCAAGGCCCGATTCTGAGGCCGCTCCGGGAGGCCTCAAATCACACACCGATCAGCCACAGGGTTGGTCCGCTGATCGTCCACAAGATTTTGGCGTGGTCGGCGATGATGGGGCCACGCAGATCGCGGAGCAGGACAGATGAATAACCAGGACAATCCCAGCCTTGCCGGGCTAGTCACCGATTTGGCCCAGAATGTCACCACTCTGGTGCAAACCGAGGCGAGGCTGTTTCGGGCCGAGCTCTCTGAAAAGCTTACCAAAGCCGGAGCAGGTGCCGCGGAAGTGCTGGGCGGCGCGATTTGCCTGCTCGCCGCGCTCTTGGTGTTGCTGCAGGCGCTCATTATCGCACTGACGCGGGCAGGGCTTGGCGCGGGGTGGTCTTCCCTGCTGGTCGGTGTGGTCGTGGCGGTCCTCGGCGTCATCCTGCTGCGGACCGGGACGGCCAGCATGGCGCCTTCGGAACTTACCCCCGACCGGACCCAGGGACAGCTGAAGCGCGACGCGAGCGCGATTAAGGAACAGGTGAGATGAAAGAGAAATCCGCAGCCGAACTTGAACGCGAGGCCGAGGCGGCTCGCGCCCGGGTGATGGAGACCGCCGAATCCATTCGAGGCAAGATGACGCCGGGACAATTGCTGGATGAGTTCACCGGGCTGTTCTCGGGAGGGGAGAGCGCGGCCATGCTCAGCAATCTCAGAACGCAGGTCCGAGACAATCCTTTGCCGGTCACCATGGTGGGCGCAGGTCTGGCCTGGCTGATGTTCGGCAGCGGTGCCTCAAACACCGCCCACCGTTCGGCTGGCTATCCATTGCCTTCAGCGCCGGGACGACATGATGTAGCAGGGGAGCGCGGCGGTTTGGGCGGCACGCTCTCCGACGCCGCGGAATCGCTCTCCTCGAGCGCTACCAGCGTCGGCGACACCATATCGAGCACCGCAAGAGCCGCTGCGGCGGGTCTGACGGGAAGCGCTGTCAATGCAAGCTCGACGACTGGGGACATGGCGGCGAAAGCCAGCCGCTCCGCGCAAGATCTGTTGGAGGACCAACCCTTGGCCGTAGCGGCCGTCGGTCTCGCCATCGGCGCCGCTATAGGTGCAATGCTGCCCCATACCGCAACGGAGGACGAGCAACTAGGCGCCTATGGCGACAAGCTTCGCGATTCCGCCGAAACTTTGCTCAATAGGGGCCTCGATGAGGCCAAGCAGGTCGCCGCCGAAGCCTATGAGACCATTAAGCAGGAAGCTGGCCGGCAAGATATGGAAGCAGACACGATAGCCGATCAGCTCGGCGAGATCGTGAAGTCCACAGCAGACAAGACCGAGCATGCCGTGCGCGAACGAATTTCCGATACGTCTCAGCGCCAAACCTAGCTTGATGATCCTGGATCAACGATAGCCGGCCTCTCCAGAAAGGGGCCGGTGTTGTCCGTCAAACGGTGACCCGCTCGAGTCACTTCAGAGCCGTGTGCGGACTGATGTCCCTTGCCGATAGTAATCCAGCGGATCAGGTTCTCTGGATTGTTGGCCAACCCGCCGCCGATAAGACGCGGTCAGCAAAACTGGCATCTAGGCGAGGACCGACATTGCACTTGAAGTTCGCAGACCGAGGATGCCGGTCCGCTCTGGGACGTAGGGCGACACCCCACTTCACCCCCCAGCCAGCCGCGGCAGCAGAAAAATCTCCGCCCCCGGCGGCAGTTCCTTCGACCACGTATCGCGATAGATCGTCCCGTCGATCGCCACCGCGATGCCCTTCTCGATCCAGGGCTCGATGCCGGGATACTGTTCAGCCAGTTTCCTGAACAGCTCCCTGATGTCCTTGGCCTCGACCTCGACCTTGCTCTGGCCGCCGGCGAGCTGGCCCAGCGCGCCCCAGAGCGTCACTTCGACCATTAGGGCAAGAACCTCATTTTTGCCCTAGCCTCCCCGTTCCGCCTCGATCGCGGCGAGGACCCTTGGCGGCGACATCGGGATGTGGGTCATGCGTACGCCGGCGGCGTTGGAGACCGCGTTGGCGATCGCCGCCAGCGGCGGCACGATCGAGGTTTCGCCGACGCCGCGCACGCCATAGGGGTGGTTGGGGTTGGGGATCTCGAGGATCTGCGTGTCGATCATCGGCAGGTCCGAGCAGACCGGGATGCGATAGTCGAGGAAGCCGGCATTCTGGAGGCGCCCGTCCTTGCCGTAGATATACTCCTCGTTGAGCGCCCAGCCGATGCCTTGCGCGGCGCCGCCCTGGTACTGGCCCTCGACATAGGTGGGGTGCACCGCCTTGCCGGCATCCTGGATCACCGTGTAGCGGATCACCCTGGTCGAGCCGGTATCGGGGTCGACCTCGATGTCGCATATATGGGTGGCGAAGGAGACGCCGGCGCCGTCGGCGACGAGCTCGCTGTGGCCGGCGATCGGCCCGCCGGTCTTGCCGGAAGCGGCGGCGATCTCCTTCAGCGACAGGGCTGCAAGGTTGCCGTATTTCTCGCCCTTGGCGATGGCGTGGCCGTTTTCCCAGACCACGTCGTCGACGGGGATGTCCCACGTCTGGGCGGCGCGCTCACGCAGGATCTTGATCGCGTTGCGGGCGGCCGAGATGGTCGCCATCGAGGACGAGAAGGTGCCGCGGCTGCCGTCGGTCATGTCGTTGTAGCCAAGCGAGGACGTGTCGGCGACCACCGCCTTGAGCTGGGCATAGTCGATGCCGAGCTCCTCCGCCGCCACCAGCGACAGCGACGCGCGCGAACCGCCGACATCCACCGTGCCGACGGCCAGCGACACCGAGCCGTCCATGCCGATGTTCAGGTCCACGCAGGTCTGGCCGCCGAAGTTGAACCAGAAGCCGCAGGCCATGCCGCGCCCCTGGTTCTTGCCCAGCGGCGCCTTCATGTGCGGATGGTGCTTGGCCGCCTCCAGCGTCGGGCCGATGCCGATCGGGCCGTAGACCGGGCCGTAGGAAGAGCGGGTGCCTTCCTGCGCGGCGTTCTTGATGCGGAACTCGACCGGATCCATGCCAAGCTCCTTGGCCAGTTCGTCGACGGCGCTTTCCACCGCGAACGCAGCCATGGGTGCCGAGGGTGCGCGATAGGCCGCAGTCTTCGGCCGGTTGACCAGCACTTCGAAGCCGACCGTCTGGACGTTATCCAGCTTGTAGCAGGCGAACGCCGTCATGGCGCCGATCTCGGCCCAGGTCCCGGCATAGGGGCCGCTGGTGTAGCGCAGCGTCGCTTCGGCGGCAGTGATGGTGCCATCCTTGCGGGCGCCGATCTTGACGTCGATCGAGGTCGCGCTGGTCGGACCCGAGGCGCGGAACACCTCGTCGCGGGTCATCACCAGCTTCACCGGCCGGCCTGCCTTGCGCGACAAAGCGAGCGCCACCGGCTCGGCCCAGACATGGGTCTTGCCGCCGAAGCCGCCGCCGATTTCAGACGAGGTGACGCGCAGCTTCGAGGCTTCCAGCCCGAGCAATTGCGCACAATGCTGGCGGTAGACGAAATGGCCCTGCGTGCAGACCCAGAGGTCGGCGGTGCCGTCGGACGAGACGCTCGCCACGCAGGCATGCGGCTCGATATAGCCCTGGTGCGTCTGCTCGGTCTTGAAGGAGCGCTCGACGATGACATCGGCGTGGCCAAAGCCCTGATGGACATCGCCATGGCCAAACTGGCTGCGCTTGGTGACGTTGGACGGCTTTGCCGGCTTTTCGTCGAGACCCTCGGTGAAGATCGTGTCGTTGATCAACGGCGCGCTGTGCTTCATCGCCTCGTCGACATCGGTGACATGCGGCAACAGCTCGTATTCGACCTCGATGAGCTTCAGCGCCTGCCTGGCCGTGCGGGCATCGACTGCGGCGACCGCGGCCACGGCGTGGCCGTCATAGAGCGCCTTGCCGCGCGCCATGCAATTATCGAGGACGTCGTACATGGCGGCATCGCCATCGGTGAGATCGGGCAGGTCGGCGGCGGTGATCACCGCTTTCACGCCGGCCAGCTTTTCCGCTTTCGAAGTGTCGATCTTGAGGATCCTGGCATGCGCATGCGGGCTGCGCAGGATGCGCCCGACCAACTGTCCCGCCATGTTGAAGTCGGCGCCGTAACGGGCGCGTCCCGTCACCTTGTCGACGCCGTCGGGACGGATGGGCCGCGTGCCGACGGAGGAGAATTTGCGGCCCGAAAAGCGTGGATCGAAGTTCATGCGTGCGCTCCCTTCATCACATTGGCCGCATCCTGGACCGCGCGCACGATCTTGTCGTAGCCGGTGCAGCGGCAGAGGTTGCCGGCGAGGCCGAAGCGGATTTCTTCCTCGGTAGGATCGGGGTTCTTGGCCAGAAGATCCTTGGCCGCGATGAGGAAGCCCGGCGTGCAGATGCCGCATTGCAGGGCCGCATGCTCGAGGAATTTCTGCTGCAGCGGATGCAACTGATCGCCATGCGCCATGCCCTCCACGGTCTCAATATGCCGGCCTTCGGCTTCAGCGCCAAGCACCAGGCACGAGCAGACCAACCGGTTGTCGAGGATGATCGAGCAGGCGCCGCAGTCGCCGGTGCCGCAGCCTTCCTTGGCGCCGGTCAGGCCGAGCCGATCGCGCAGGACGTCGAGCAACGTCTCGTCGGGCTGGCAAAGGTATTCGACGTGATCGCCGTTGATTGTCGTTGAAACTGCTACACCGGCCATCATTTGCCTCCTGCACGTGCGTAGGCGGTCGTCGCGGCCCGTCCGGCCAGCACGCCCGCAACTTTTCGTCTGAATTCGATTGTGCCGCGCTTGTCGTCGATGGGGCGGCAGGCCCCAGCGCAGATCTTGGCGAGCCGCTCAAGTGGCGCCTCGTCCAGCTTCCTGCCGATGAGAGCCTCGGCTGCTTCTTCCACCAGAAGCACGGTCGGCGCCGCGGCGCCCAGCGCGACGCGGGCGGCTGTTATGACGCCATGCTCGTCGAGCGTCAGGTTCACGCCGGCGCTGACCACCGCGATGTCCATCTCGGTGCGCGGGATGAATCTGAGGTAGGCGTCGCCCGAACGCGGCGCGCGCTTGTCGAGCAGGATCGCCTCGACGATCTCACCCTTGGTGAGCGAGGTCTTGCCAGGCCCGATCGGCACAGCCTCGACCGGAATGGTGCGCTTGCCCGACGGACCGGCAACCACGGCCTTTGCGGCGGCGGCCACCAAGGCCGGGACGCTGTCGGCGGCCGGCGATGCGTTGCACAGATTGCCAACGATGGTGCAGCGGCCCTGGACCTGTTTC
This sequence comes from Mesorhizobium sp. M0659, assembly GCF_040320605.1. Lineage (NCBI taxonomy): Bacteria > Pseudomonadati > Pseudomonadota > Alphaproteobacteria > Hyphomicrobiales > Phyllobacteriaceae > Mesorhizobium > Mesorhizobium sp. M0659. The sequence continues at coordinate 8,964 of NZ_JAMYPY010000010.1, read as the reverse complement.
GAGCCGATCAGCTTCGACGCTTCGACGACACCGGGCCAGGCCTTCTTCAGAACCGAGCTCTCGCCCAGGACGGCGCAGGGGACGGTGGCGCCGATGCTGAAGCCGTCGGCCGTCTCCCTGATCTCGCTCAAGCCCTCGATCGCCTTGATGTCGACGATCAGGTCGGGATCGACAAACCCGCCCTTCATCCGAACGAGGAGGTCACTGCCTCCAGCGAGAATGGCTGATGTGCCGGAAGCGTCGGCCAGCAGGCCAACGGCGTCTTCGATTGAAAGCGGACGTATGTAACGCATCGTCTCCCCTTGGTGATGGTGATCTCGCCGACCGTTATAAACAGTCTCCTCATAATGACCATCCGGTTGCTGATTTCCAGCGATTGGGCCAGCACCGCGAGAGAGATTTTTGTCTAAAGTCTTTGTTTTGATGCATGTCGTTGTCCCAGAACCGCGCACACTTCTGGGCGACATGCATTTAAGCGGCGTCTTTTGCACGGTCGAGGCTGATGCCGATGTCCTTCAAGGCCTCGGCCACGGCCTCGTCCAGCGGGGTGTGCGGGACTTCGCCGATGATGCCTTCCAGCCGGTCGGACACGAGCCGGTGCGGTTCGAAGCGCAGATAGGACATCGAGACGATCTCGCGCCACATCGCCACGAACGGGCTGCCGGCGCGCAGCACCCACCAAGGCATGAAGGTCAGTTTCAGCGGACGTCCCAACGCTTTCTCGGCCGCGGCCTTTATGTCCATGTCGGTGACGGCGTGGCCGGGGAAGTTGAGCGCCTCAAAGAAGCCGAGCTTGCCCTGATTACGCGCCAGGCCGACGAAGCCGATGCCGAAGTCCGGCAAATAGGCCCATTCGTGCACGAGGTTGGCAGGGCCAGGCGCGGTGTAGACGCCCTTGCTCATCTTGGCGGCGACGACGAGGTCGAACCATGATCCGCTGCCGGTGCCGCCGAAGAAATCGCCGGCGCGCAGGATGATGGTGCGGACGCGGCCGGCATCGGCCTCGCGGCGAAACAGCGCTTCCATGGCGCAGCGGATGCGGCCCTTCTCGGTCGTTGGGCGGAACGGCGTGTGTTCGGTGACCACCTCAGGCATCGGCGAGCCGTAATTGTAGACAGTGCCGGGGAAAAGATGCAGCGCGCCATTGGCATGGCAGGCGGCCATGACGTTCTCCGCCATCGGCAGACACTTGCCCCAGTCGGTGTAGATCGGGTTGAGGCCGTTGAAGACGATGTCGACGCCTTGCGTGGCGCGGATCAGCGCCTCGCGGTCGAGCGCATCGCCGGCGACGGCGGTGGCGCCCTTGAGTTCGGCTGGGACCTTGCCGCTGCGGGTGACGGCGCGGACGTCGAAACCGGCGTCGATGAAGGCCTTGCCAACCACGCGGCCGAGCCGGCCATTGGCGCCTAGAATTGCGATCTTGGTCATTTTTCTTCTCCGTGTCTGTGTTTGCACGGTGAATATGATGCGTTCATACGCGAATGAAAATTGACTATGGATGCAGATTTGTTATTCATAAATGAATGGAAGATATCGACTGGAACCTGATCAAGAGTTTCGTCACCGTGGCGGAGACCGGCAGTCTGTCGGCCGCGGCGCGCAAACTGTTGGCCAGCCAGCCGACGCTTGGGCGTCACATCGGTGAGCTCGAACAGGCGCTCGGCGTCACGCTGTTCCGGCGCGGGCGGCGCGGCTATGCTCTGACGGAAGCAGGCGCCACGCTGTTCGAACGCGGCAAGGCGGTGAGCGAGCAGGCGAGCGCGTTCTCACTACTGGCATTGGGCTCGGTCGAGGCGATCGAAGGCACGGTGCGCATTGCCGCCAGCGAGGTGGTGGCGGCCTATGTGCTGCCGAAGATGACGGCGCGGCTCGGCATCGAGGAGCCCGGCATCGAGGTCGAGATCGTCGCCTCGAACCAGGTCGAGAACCTGCTGCGAAGGGATGCCGACATCGCCATCCGCATGGTCAAGCCGGCGCAGAACGAGCTGACGGCGCGCAAGGTCTGCGATATCAAGCTCTGCTGCTGCGCGGCGAAATCCTATCTCGGCAGGCACGGCCGCCCGCTCAAGCCCGCCGATCTTCTCGACCATCCGCTGATCGGCTTCGACCGCAGCGACGAGATGATCCGGGGCTTTACCCAGGCCGGCATCCCCGTCACCCGAAGCAGCTTCCGCTTCAGGGCCGACAACCAGATCGTGCTGTGGGAAGCGCTGCGGGCGGGAAACGGCGTCGGTCTTGGCCAGGAGCCGCTGACGGACAGCGACCCGTCGCTGGAGAAACTGCTGCCCGGCCTGCCACTGCCCAGCCTGCCGGTGTGGCTGGCCACGCATCGCGACGTGCGCACCAGCGTGCGCATCCGCCGCGTCGCGGATTTCCTCTATGAGGAGCTGAAGCGCTATTCGGCGGGGGCGGCCGCGAATTCGGCGCGGTGAGCGAGCCCGGCCATCGAGAGCACGACGGTCAGCAGCGCCGACATGGCGACGAAAATCGGGCCGAAGCTCGAACGCTCGGCAACGAAGCCGATCGCCGACGGCGCCACCAATATACCGGAATAGCCCATGGTGGTGACGACGCTCATGCCGGTGCCCGACGACATGCCTTCCTGGTTGCCGCCGGCCGAGAAGATGATCGGCACCATATTGGCGATGCCGAAGCCGCAGAGAGCAAAAGCCGCGATGGCGATCCAGGGCGAAGGCGACAGGCCGGCGACCAGCATGCCGGCGGCGGCGACCACCGCCGAGCCGCGCAGCGTCGCCACCGCGCCGAAGCGGTTGCGCACGCCGTCGCCGAAAAAGCGCATGACAGCCATGACGCCGGAGAAGGCGGCGTAGGCAAGGCCGGCGATGGCGAGGTCGGCGCCGAGCTCCTGCCGGAGATAAAGCGCTGCCCAGTCGAGCACGGCGCCCTCGGAAATCATCGTCAGCAGCGCCATCAGCCCGACAAGATAGACCAGCGGGTTGGCCGGCAGCGTAAATCTGTGATGCTCGGCGGCCTGCGGCTTGTCCTCTGCGATGAGGTAGCCGACCGCCACGGCTATGACGGCAAAAGCAATGACCGTGACTACAGCCGCATGGGCGAGGTGGCCGTAAGTCTGGATGGCGTAACCGCCCAGACCGCCACCGGCGAAACCGCCGAAGCTCCAGAAGCCGTGCGAGGACGACATGATGGCGCGGGACAGCCGGCGCTCGACCACCACCGCATTGGCGTTCATCGCGACATCCATGCCGCCGATCGAGCCGCCGAAGATGATCATGGCGATCGCCGCCAGCGGGACGTTGGGCGCCAGCGCCACGATCAGCAGGCCGAGGCTGCCGCACAGGCCGAACCAGCGCAACACGGTGCGCGAGCCATGCCTGGAGATCAGATGGCCGCACCAGCTCATGGCCGCGACCGCGCCGACGCCGAACAGAAGGATCAGCAGGCCGAGGGTGAATTTCGAGATGTCGAGCCGGGTCAGGAACACCGGAATCTGCGGCGCCCAGCTGCCGGTCAGGAAGCCGTTGGCGAGGAAGATCGCTGCTACGGCCCATCGCCCGCGAATGGCGCTCTGCATGGTGTTTTGCGCGTTCATGGCGTGAATCCGGTCAAAGAATGGCTTTGCGCGGCAAATTAGATCGATTCAATTTCTCGTCAAGCGCTGGGCTGCGAAAAGCTTGTGGGCCACATCTAAGGGGAAACCGTTAGGCAGCGTTCCTTCGCGCCCCCCTCTGTCCTGCCGGACATCTCCCCCACAAGTGGGGAGATTGGCGGCTTCGGCGCCTCGCTTATTCTTGCACCGCTGGCGATTGGCTAGAGCCTGCGTGACGGCCAATCTCCCCCCAAGTGGGGGAGATGTCCGGCAGGACAGAGGGGGGCGCTGTCCCGCCGACGTCAATCCTGTGAACCGCGCGCTACTTCAGTGATCCCTCGGCCGTCTTGCCTCGAACTCCGCTTTCTTGGCGTCCGAAGCCTCGGTCTGGTTCAGCGCCTGCCATTGCGCATAGGGCATGCCGTAGACGATTTCGCGCGACTGGTCCTTGCCGAGATCGACGCCCTCAGCCTCGGCCGCTTCGCGGTACCAGTTCGACAGGCAGTTGCGGCAGAAGCCGGCGAGGTTCATCAGGTCGATGTTTTGCACATCGCTGCGCTCGCGCAGATGCTCGACCAGCCGGCGGAAGGCCGCAGCCTCGAAATCGCGTTTCTGGCCGTCGCTGAGTTCGGTCATTTTCTTGGGTCCTCACAGCGGCCCGGTGCGCGAGCCGAACATCTTCACCTGATGTATATCGGGACGGCGGTCGATGGCGTCAACGATCGGCGCCAGCCGTTGCGCCCAGGCCAGCGCCCCCTTGCGGTCTGATATCAGGTCCTGGCGGATCTCGATCAGCGCATGGGCAAAGCCGTTGACGATGGCGTGCTTGAACATGGTGTCGCCGCGCAACGCGCCGTCATAGGGTTCATTGTCGCCGACGACCAGGTTTTTATCCTGCGCCAGCATGTCGATCAGCGGCCGCGCCACGCGGTCGTCGAGGTCCCACAATATGCCGACATGCCAAGGGCGGATGAAGCCCTGCATGACAGGGGTGAAGGAGTGTACGGAGAAGATGAACGGCGCTTTGCCTGAGGCGTGCGCCACCGACGCGATCATGGCGCCGACCGCGTCCTGATAAGGCCGGTAGAAGCCGTCGAGCCGCCTTTCGCGTTCGGCCGGTGCCATGGGATAGTTTCCCGGCACGACGGTGCCGTCATAGAGCTGGCGGATCAGCGTCGGGTCGTCCTCGCCGCGATTGGGATCGATCAGCAGCCGCGAAAAATTGGCGATCACCGCCGGCACGTCGAGCGCTGCGGCCAGTTCGCGCGTCACCGTCTCGACACCGATGTCGTAGGCGATATGGCGATCGAGTTCCGCCGCCGGCAGGCCGAGACGGCCATACTCCTCCGGCAGGTCGCGGCGGGCATGGTCGGCGACAAGCACGATGCCTCGCTTGCGGTCGCCTTCGACGATATCGAAAGGCGCGAAAACTGTGGATCGGGTCATTGGCTGGAAAGGTCTGTTCGCTGGCTTCCGGGGAGGGTGGTATCGTCATTCCCACGAAGAGGACTGTTGCGCAATGCCGTTGTTTGGCCACGGTTTCTGCGAAAATCCTGTGACGCGCGGCAGATCGCGTGTCGGGGGCCTTTCTAAATCGATTGGAATTGGACAGAACGGCGCGTTGACATGCGCCCGGACTTTTCCGAAAAGGGGCGTTGAGAGATGCAGATGACGTTATTGAGGGGTTTCGGGATGGGTTCCGCCGGCAGGCCGCGTGCGCGCACCGCCTTTGCCGTGCCGCTCCTGACCCTGACGCTAGGGCTCACCGCGCTGGTCGCGGCTTCGCCCGCCCGCGCCGATTTCCGCGTCTGCAACGCCACGCAGAACCTGGTCGGCGTCGGCATCGGCTACCGCGCCAAGGCAGGCTGGATCACCGAGGGGTGGTGGCACATCGAAGGATCGAGCTGCAAGACGCTGATCGAAGGTCCGCTGTCATCGAGGTTTTACTATCTTTATGCAGAAGACGCCGAGCGCGGCGGGCGCTGGGATGGCCCGATCAACATGTGCGTGGCTGAAAAAGAGTTCAAGATCGCAGGCGTTACCGATTGCGTCGCCCGGGGCTTCCAGCGCGCCGGATTCCAGGAATATGACACGGGCGAGCAGGCAAGCTGGATGGTCCAGCTGACCGATGAGTCCACAACGGGAGGCGCTCCAGCCGCCCCGGGAACAAACAGTCAATGAGACGTAGCCGCAAGGTCAAGATCCTCGCCACCATCGGTCCTGCCTCCTCGTCCGAGGAGATGCTGCAGAAGCTGTTCGAAGCCGGCGCCGATGTCTTCCGCATCAATATGAGCCACACCGATCACGAGTTGATGCGCACGCTGGTCGGCCGCATCCGCGCGGTCGAGGAGAAAGTTGGCCGTCCGATCGGCATCCTGGCCGATTTGCAGGGACCGAAGCTGCGCGTCGGCAAGTTCGCCAACGGCAAGGAGGTTCTGACGCCGGGCCAGACCTTCACCCTCGACAACAATCCAGAGCCCGGCACGTCGACCCGGGTCTACCTGCCGCATCCCGAAATCCTGAGCTCGGTCGAGGCCGGCCACCGTCTGTTGATCGATGACGGCAAGCTGGAGCTCAGGGCGGTGAAGAGCGACGGCAAGTCTATCACCTGCACCGTCGTCGCCGGCACCACCATTTCCGACAAGAAGGGCGTCAGCCTGCCCGACACCGACCTGCCGGTCGGTGCGCTGACCGAAAAGGACCGCAAGGACCTCGATGCGGTGCTGGCGGAAAGCGTCGACTGGGTGGCGCTGTCCTTCGTGCAGCGGCCGGAGGATTTGGCGGAAGCCCGCAAGATCGCGCGCGGCCGGGCACTGATCATGGCCAAGATTGAAAAGCCGCAGGCCGTCGCCCGGCTGGCCGAAATCATCGAACTCTCCGACGCGCTGATGGTCGCCCGCGGCGATCTCGGTGTGGAAATGCCGCTGGAAGCGGTGCCCGGCATCCAGAAGCAGATCACGCGCGCCGCGCGCCGCGCCGGCAAGCCGGTGGTGGTCGCCACGCAGATGCTGGAATCGATGATCACCGCGCCGGTGCCGACCCGCGCCGAGGTGTCCGACGTGTCGATCGCCGTGTTCGAGGGCGCCGACGCCATCATGCTTTCAGCCGAATCCGCTGCCGGCGCCTATCCGGTCGAGGCGGTGGCGATGATGAACCGCATCGCCACCAAGGTCGAAACCGACCCGACCTATGCCGGGATCATCAACGCGCAGCGCTCGGAACCGGAAGCAACCGGCGCCGACGCCATTTCGCTCGCCGCCCGCGAGATTGCCGAGACGCTGAAACTGTCGGCGATCATCACCTATACGGCGTCGGGCACCACCGGCCTGCGCGCCGCGCGCGAGCGGCCGCAAGTGCCGATCATCGCGCTGTCGCCGATCCTCAACACGGCGCGGCGGCTGTCGCTCTTGTGGGGCACGCATTGCGTCGTCTCGCCCGACGCCAGCGACCTCGACGACATGGTCGACCGCGCCTGCCGCATCGCTTTCGAAGAGGGGTTCGGTCAGCCGGGCGACCGCGTCATCATCACGGCGGGCGTGCCGCTGAGGACGCCGGGTTCGACCAACATGCTGCGCATCGCCTATGTCGGATCGGACGTGCAGGCCACCCGCAACATAGGCTGACAGAGGCTTCAACTCATCACAGTTCGCAGCGCTCTTGCCGCACCTTCGGCGTGATCGATACGCTGAAGGAAGCGGTGTGCGCGAGGGATTGGGTAATAGAGATACTGATCCGGGCCGCGCATCTTTCGCCGGTTGAGGTCGGCGGTGTCGAGCAGGTCGAAATCGACCCTTTCCAGCGTGCAGTGCCAGCCTGCGCTATGCGAAGCCCATCCCCTTCCGTGGTGCTGCAGAAGCCGCTCTCGGCTGGAATAGCCGTGATAGTCGAAGGCGATCACGCCGTTCGTCATGTAGATATGGTTGCCGTAGAAATCCTCGCCCGGAATGATCCGTTCGCCGTAGAATCCGTCCAGGGGAGGATGGCTGAGGAAGGTGCCCGCAAGGATGTGGCAGGCGCCGTAGCCGAAGAAGATGCTATCCGGTAGCGCCCAGAACGCTTCGGGGTTTTTCTTGATTCCGTGCTTCAGGACATACATGCGGCCGTCACGTCGGGGCGAGTTGCGCGTCGGGCACCGTAATGTCGGGGCACTGTGCATCGTTGTACGCATCGCCGGCGATGCGTGCTTCCACGGTTTTTGCCATTGCCTGCAGGTCGACGACCTTGCCGGCGACTTTCTCGATCGCGCCGACGACGAGGTCGGAGGCGATCCAATCCGGCTTGTGGCCGAGATTGTGGACCCAGATCAGTTCGGCGCCGGGGATGTCCCTGACCAGGCCGACCGAATGGATCGAGGCATAGACCACCTTGTCGCGGTCGCCCGAGATGACGATGGTCGGCGCTGTGATGTCGCGGTAATGCGGCGCGGCCTTCAGCGTATAGTCGTAGAGGCCGGCGACATCGATGGCGTTGGCGCGGAAAGCGCCGGGACGCAGCACCAGCGGAATCGAGGCAGTGCCGACATAGCCTTCCGGCACCTTGTTGGGAGAAAACACGCAGGCCGTGGCGTCGTCCATCTGCAGCGTGCCTGCCGGATAGGCCAATGTCTCCGAGAACAGCCAGCCGATGATGGGGGTGGCGGTCAGCTTGTAGTACCAGGCGGTCGCGCCGCCCGGCCAGGGGTGGCTGACCGGCGACAGAAAGACCAGCCCGAGCGTCTTCTCCGGGTGTTCGCGGCCAAAGGCGGCGGTGATCACGCCGCCAAACGAATGGCCGACGATGATCGCATTGTGGATGCCGAGACGGTCCATCAGGCTGGCGATGGTGTCGGCCTGCGCCGACGGGCTCTCATTGTTGCCGGGGCCGCGTGCCGACCAGCCGAAGCCCGGCCGGTCGAGGAAAACCATCTCGGCGCGGCCTTCGAGCAAAGGCCTGATCGGCAGCATCTGATCCCTAAGATTGGCGCTGGCGCCGTGGATGAAGACGATGGCCGGCAGCTCTGCATTTTGCGGAGCCGGCACGTGGACATAGTGGATGCGGGTGCCGTCGATGTCGGCAAATTCGCCGGCCGGCGGGTTGCGCCACTCGATCAGCCACGCGCCGGCCCGGGTGACACCGGCCAGGGCAAAGACGAGCGCGAGGAGCAAAGCACAGGCGGCGTAAATGAGGTTCATGCGCGGAGATACGGGGGTGGAGGGGGATAAGTTCTAGGGAGTAGGGAGTAGGGAGTAGGGAGTAGGGAGTAGGGAGTAGGGAGTAGGGAGTAGGGAGTAGGGAGTAGGTAGTAGGGAGTAGGTAGTAGGTAGTAGGGAGTAGGGAGTAGGGAGTAGGGAGGTGGCGTCTCGACCAATCTCTCTACTGACTACTGACTACTGACTAATCCCTAATTCCTACTGCCT